>MTOL01000387.1 GCA_002011685.1 Deferribacteres bacterium JdFR-76 | reverse complement strand
CTCAAACGCTTTCCGTAAAATCCATTTTTCCTTCAAGGCGCGAAGTTTAAAGTGCGGTGGTAATGCACAGGCAAACTCGACAACACGTATATCAAGGAACGGATAGCGTCCCTCCACGCCATGGGCCATCAGCATGCGTTCCCCCTGGGAGTTGATCAGATAATTGCTCAAAAAAAGATATGACTCCAGGAAATGAGCGCGTTCATAAGGCCCCATCCCCTCCAGATTTCCATTCAGGTCCAAACGCAGCTCTTCAATTGGATCATAATCTGAGAGCGTCGCTTTCAGATCTTCTGAAAAAAAACGACACAGAAATTGAGTATTTCTCCAGCGGAGGAGGTGGGAATAAAACGGGTTGTCAGTATCGAGCAAATTCCTTTGAAAATAGTCTTCCCAAAATTTCACGGGGCCGCGTTCAGAAAGATAAGGATAGAGCTTTTGATAAAGCAGCGGTCTCCATTTGGATTGCGGNTGTCTTGCATGAAAACAACGGATCTTCGTTTCTTTAAAAATCCCATAACCCGAAAAATATTCGTCCGCTCCTTCACCGGTAAGAACCACCTTATAATTCTGGTTTCGAACGTGCTCCGATAAAACATACATGGGGACCGGTGCAGTCCGTAAAATTGGTTTCTCAGCATGCCATATCACATCTTTCAGGTATTCTCCAATCGTTTGATTCTTGCAACAGAAAAAGTGATGCTCGGTTTGCAAAAATGCGGAGACAGCTTTTTGATATTGTTGCTCATCAAATTGAACATCCTCAAAGCCAATGGAGAACGTTTTCAGTTTTCCGGGATGGAGGCGTTTTATCAGCCAGGTGATTGCGGAGGAATCGATTCCTCCGCTCAGATAAGCTCCAACCGGAACATCTGCACGAAGACGAATGCGCACGGCGTCTAAGAGCAAATGATAGATTTTTTCATAAACCTCTTTGGAATTCCGCTCCTGATACTGCTCAGGAAATTTTAATGTCCAATAAGAAAACTGGTTGAAACGGTTTCTCTCCCAAACCGCGTAATGACCAGGTTTTATTTCGGCGACATCTTTAAAGGGACTATATCCAGGAAGCGGAGCCCAAAACGTGAAAACTTGTTTCAAAACTCTCGGCTCCAAAGTCAAATGGACTTCCGGAATGGGAAAAAAAGCCTTAATTTCGGAAGCGAAGAAAAACGAGTCTTGGCGGAGAACAAAAAATAGCGGACAGATTCCCACATGATCCCGGGCGAGAAAGAGTCTTTTTCTTTTGCTATCCCATATCGCAAAAGCGTATTGTCCATTTAATTTTTTTAAAAGATCGAATCCATACTCTTCGTATAGATGAAGAAGGACCTCAACGTCTGTGCGTGTGCGAAAAGAATGCCCGAGATCTTTTAATTCTTCTCTTAATTCAACGTAGTTGAAAATTTCCCCGTTACAGACGAGCCATATACTCCTATCCTCATTTGGAATCGGTTGGTGCCCAGTCCGCAAATCGATAATGCTCAAGCGTACATGGCCCAGAAGAATCTGATCATCTAAATAAATGCCCCTTCCGTCCGGTCCGCGGTGGCGGATGAGATTCAGCATTTCATGAAGCTGCCTAATCCGATCTTCCGCATATCCTCCCCAGTGGAGCTGTCCTGCAATGCCGCACATATCACGCTTTTATAAAGACTTTAGAAGCGCGAGAAGGAAAAAGTCCTCTCAAAACCAGGAACTTCGAAAACAAATTGATCGACTTAATTGCTCTTAACAATATGCTCTGCAACCGGAACGGGTACGATTCAATTAAATGGAGAAATTTTTGGACGGTCATCTTGCTTAACCCGCCTTCGACTTCTTCATAATGAATTGTATTGTCATTACGATAACGCCTTCGTATTCCTATAATCTTTCAAGAAAAATAATGTGGGTCACAGATGCCTGACCATCATACGCATATAAACACCATATGGATATAGCCATGGAAGGCCAAATGTTACGCAAAAATTCCGAGCACGTTTCGAAATGTAATAAGTATCGTTTGGTATCTGATCCGGATTCACAAAATGTTCAATAAAATTTTGACTCACCCCAATATCACTCGATTCCTTATCCAGTTTCCTTCGATCTTCGAGAATGAATTCCATCTTATCGAACCTTCTCTCTTAGGCAGCAGTTCTTACAAAGGGGCGGGATATCGATTCCTATCGCCTTAATCTTACTTAATGTCGTTTGAACTTTCGTTCATTAACAATTGTTTATCGATTTTCCCGGACGTAGTTTTCGGCAAATTCTCCCTAAATTCTACAATATCCGGCACCATAAAATCTTCCAAGCGGCTGGCACAATACTTTTTTATCTGGTTGGCCGTAAGCCTCGCTCCATTTCGGGGCACAACAAAGGCTTTAATTGCCTGGCCTAAAATATCATCCTTCACACCAACCACGGCCACTTCGGCAACATCTTCCATCTCATAAATTACATTTTCCACTTCTTTTGGACTGACTTTCTCCCCTCGGGATTTAATAATATCATCCTTACGGCAAACGAAATAAAGATAACCGTCCTCATCCATCCGGAAAAGGTCTCCAGTATACAAAATACGCTCCCACGGATATTTTCCTTTTCGGAAAACACGAGCTGTTTCTTCGGGCAATCCCCAGTACCCTTGCATAACATTTGTCCCCCTGACCACCAATTCACCGATTTCACCCGGCTTTACGGGTTCGCCATTCTCATCGACAACAGACACCTCCACATTGGGCATTGGAATACCAACAGAGCCCNGTTTTTCATCTATCATGTGTGGAGGAAGATAGGATACCCGNTTGCATTCCGTGAGTCCATACATTGGATAGATCTTTGCATTAGGAAAAATTTGTCTTAGTTTCCTAATGTGATGTTCGGGAAGATGAGCGCCCGTATTGGTGATATAGCGCAAATGTTCAAATGAATAATTGCGAAGAGATTTCAACTGGATCAAAATGCCTGAAATGGTGGGAACAATCGGGAAACCGGTNACTTTTTCATCCAACAGTTTTTTCACAACTTCAAATGGATAAGCAAATGACCGTTCAAGGATAATTGTCCCCCCAAATGAAAAGGCCATAAGGACCTGATAAAGGCCGTAATCAAAAGATAGGGGGAGCACATTCAAAATGATATCCGAAGGAACATTTTCCAAATATGCTGTGATGGAACGGATAGCACTCACCATATTTAAGTGGGTTGAAATAACTCCTTTAGGGCTTCCGGTAGAACCAGAGGTATAAATAAGTGCTGCAAGATCCTGATCAATACAACGAACATCCGGCGAATCGTCACTTTCCAATTTTTGAATTTCGCCAAACTGATAAACAGGATAATCGCAGTTACAATTATTCCTCATCTCTTCTGTCGCGATAACAAACTGTACCGTTGGGAGATTTCCCAAATGATGCGAATCATTGTTTTGAAACGATTTTCCATCAGTAATCAATCCCTTCGCCTGACAGTTGTTTATGATATACGCCAGCTTATTGGGCTTTGTGCTTCGGTTGACAACAACAAAACATCCCCCAGCCTTCAAAATACCGTATATTGAAAGCACAGCTTCCACCGAATTATTGAGATAAACGATAATCCGATCCCCCTTTTGTACGTTCTGTCGCAATAGAAATCGAGATAACCGGTTGGCCGCGGATTCAATCTGAGCATAAGTAAGCCGACATTTACGAAATACTAATGCGGTCTTTTCCGGATACTTTCTTACGCTATCTTCGAACAACTTGTGAACGAGCATCGCCTCCATAGAAAAGTTTCTGACGTTACTCTTCAAAGGGGCAAATCACCAAATAAATTGCGCCAAAACCCGATTCATTCAATATCCCCCCGAAAAAACTGAAAATGCCCATCTTTTTGCCGAAATCTGAGCCTGCATTCATCTGGTAAGTAGAATGACCCGGTGAACTCGCGGATAATATTCTAATCTGATTTCATTCCGTTGAGTTTTCTCAGAACAAAAGAGGTCAGACTTTCTAACGAATCAAAATTTTCCGGGATAAGCTCCTCATCCTGCACTTTGAGCTCAAACTCTCTTTCGAGAAAAGAGATCAATTCAAGGACGCCCGTCGAGTCAATAATTCCTTCTTCTATAAACGAAGAATTTTGATCAAGAACCTCCTCATCCCCATAGAGAAAATTCTCCAAAATAAACATTCGCAATTTTTCTCGAACGGCAGTGTCCCCTTCCATTTACTTCCTCCTGGTTTCTTCTTTTTTCTGACATCACCCGTTCTGATTCACGGCTTACGCAGGAAAACGAGGTTTCGCAGAAGAATATTCTACAGCCATTTCAAAATTGTAGTTGTGAGCGGTTTGATGAAATTCTGGCACAATTTCTTTTATTTTTCTCAAGAGCGCGTTCCGATCAAATTCTGAAACAAGAGACATCAATTCTACAATTTGAGAGTTGATGGAAGTAAGCCGTTCCCCGTCAGCTAGCCGTATGGTTTTGATATATTGATGTTCTGTAGGAATAATTTCTTCGTTGGCGCCCACCAATTCTTCAAAAAGCTTTTCCCCGGGACGCAAGCCTATGTACTTAATTTCGATATCTTTGTACGGCCGCAAACCAGACAATTTGATCAATTCTTCGGCCAATTCTTTGATTTTTATGGATTTTCCCATTTCAAGAATAAATATCTCNGATTTTTTGACCATAGAAACAGCTTGTANAACAAGTTGAACCGCCTCCGAAATACTCATAAAATACCGTTCGATGTCCGGATGGGTGATCGTAACTGGCCCCCCTCTCTCAATCTGCTTCATGAACAACGGTACGACACTACTGTTACTATTCAAAACGTTCCCAAACCGAACGGTTGCGAATTTTGTTTTTGCTTTTCTTGCAAGATTTTGAACATAGAGTTCTGCAATCCTTTTGGATGCGCCCATGACGCTCGTAGGATTGACAGCTTTGTCCGTTGAAATCAGAACAAAATATTCTGCACCGTTACAAATGGCCAAATCAGCGGCAATTTTTGTCCCATATACATTGTTCCACAAAGTCTCTTCGGGTTCCACCTCCCCAATAGGAACATGTTTTTGTGCGGCCGCATGAAAAACCACATCAGGTAGGTAGGTTTCAAAGAGTTTCTTCATCTTAATGTAATTGGTTATATTCGTTAATGAAAAAACCAGGTTTGCAGCTCGCGGATATATGGTCCGCAGCTCCATTTCAATTTCGTGAAGATAGTTTGCGTTTTTATCAACCAGTATAATTTTTTTCGGATGATACTGAATAAGTTGCCGCGAAAGCTCTGACCCTATTGATCCCCCTGCTCCTGTTATCAAAATTGTGCGATTCACAAATGTTTGCTTGATAGCCTGGAAGTTTAGCTTAACNGGTTCACGGCCAAAAAGGTCAGAAATTTCCACATTGCGAACCTGAGATAGGTGTACCCTTCCANTTAACAAATCTGCAACGGCAGGTACAATCCGGTGACGTACATTGGCCTCTTTGCAGCACCGGACAATAGATTTCATCTCTTGAGATGCAATTTTGGAAATCGCAATAAAAACTTCATCGATCCGCAGCGCCTGAACAAGAAAACTCAGATCATTTCGATCACCCAAAACCTTCACACCATGAATGGACAAATTCCGCTTCGCTGGATCATCATCTATAAAGCCCACAATGTTGTACTTGCTTTGGGCACTGGTTGCCAGTTCCTTGCACAACATAGCCCCCACATCCCCGGCGCCATAAATCAGAACGTTCTTTTTTACCGCCTCTTCAGAAAAGCTCCTTTCGCTGAGCAAACGGAAAACCAGACGGACTCCGCCTATGAAAAGAACAACAAGAAAAAGATCCATCATCAGTACAGAACGGGAAAAAAAACGAGCTCCTGAAAAATAGAGCAATGCAGTGTAGATTATTGAACTCGTTGTAGTCGCTTTTATAATTGCGACGAGATCCTTTATCCCAAAATATTTCCAGATGTTTCTGTAAAACCCAAAATAAACAAAAATGCTAAGCCGAACCGCAATAAGGTAGGGTACACTAAAAACAAAATTTCGAAATTCGCTGGCCGGAAGATTCCAATCGAACCGTAAGTTAAAGGCGGTAAAATACGAAAGCGCTACCAAAAACACATCAAGAGGAATAAACATGGAATTGCTGGCTTTTTCTCTCAATATGGCCCTGCGCAAAAAGAGAACCAGCCGATTGCGGAGACCAATTCCAATTAACTTCACATCATTCCAAAAGGATTGCTCCCGTATGTAATCCATATCCAGCTTTTTTTTGCCGGGCAATACCTTATTGAGATAGTATTCCCTCCAATTGTTTACATTTACTCCACCATTTGTCCCGCCTGAAAATGGATCGAAAAAGCGAATACTGGGCCGAAATAATCCGGGTCTAACGTCGAAGATTTTTCTTTCCTGGCTCTCATAATAATTAAGAAATTCTGGCAATTCCAATTTCGGTCCAAAAAGGCTGATATCTCCTTTCAAAAGGTTCAAAAGTTGAGGCAAACAATTAACACGGCTTACCAACAAGCATCTTTGCCAAAATGGCAGATCAGAAGGGAGCTCCACAAATACGGGCTTATAAGAAGATATGACATCCGACCCCACGCAAAATCGCAAAAGACGAAATATACGCATCCCCTTTCCAAGAACGGGCTGGCGCAACAAAACACGACGTTCTTCCGACAAAAAAAGAAGCAACCCGGCAACGGCCAAAATTATGGGCAAAGTAATAATTAAAGCCAGCAGCGAAAAAACAATATCAAACAATCTCTTGGACATGAAAAGCCCCCTTCTAGGATGAAAAGGATAAATTTTTAAGGATTTCTATGCCGGCCGAAAAACTGAACGCCGAATTCTGGAGAAAAAACGGATGGATCAGTAATACTTGTTGTGGTAGTACCGGTAATTGCAATAATAGGGCAAAACCTCCCCAAAATCATTAAGAATGGCCCCAATAACAGGAATCCCTGCATTATCCAAGAGCGATTTCGCCCGGCGAACGACTTCTTTTTTAGTCTTCCCAGCGCGTATAATTAAAATGACCCCATCCATTTGCATACCCAGAACAATGGGATCGCTAACTGGCAATATGGGAGGCGAATCCACGATTATCCGATCAAAATAGAATTTAAATTCCTGAAACACTTCCTTAACCCGTCCTTCGTTCAATAAGTCGGATGGAGTTTTGACTACTTTTCCTGCTGTGACAATCTTCAGATTTTGCTGAGCAGTGTTACGAACAACTTGCATACCCTCGCACCGACCCTCCAGTGCCTCAGATAGTCCAAAAGAGTTCTCCATGCCAAAAAGTTCATGAATTCTGGGCCGTCTTAAATCTGCATCAATCAGGAGCACATTATTGGTTCGGTATCTAGCTAAAGTAACTGCAAAGATAGTCGCAATTGTACTTTTTCCTTCTCCAAGTTCCGAGCTGGTAAACATTAGATTGGCTGGGAAATTTTTCCCATTGCTAAGATGCAGAATTTTTGAATTAATTCTCCGAAGTTCCGCAGCTTCCGGAGATTCATTTTGTAGCAACTCAAGAATCCCTGTGTGATTCATTTTGTGTTCCATATCAATGGACTAAAGCAACATCGCTCGAATAATTAGCTCGTACCCAAGCGTTTCACTCTCCACCAATTTTAGATTCCTCTGCGCTTTCGAATAATTCGGATTTAGCTTGAGGGCATCGTGAAATCTTCGGATGGAATCGTTTCCCGCTTTTTTGGCCAGCAAAAAATAAAGAACACCAAGTTCATTCATAACATCAGGATAATTCAAATACCGTTCACTCATCGTTTCCAAATCGCAAATTGCGTCCAGCAGTTCTTGTAACACTATGTCTTTTTTGACCAGTGCTTTCAGAAAAAGCAACCATATTATACCCCGATCGAAATTGTCTCCTGCATTATTCGATTTCCGTATTTTTGACAAATATTCCCAGGCTCCTTTCCATTCCTTTTCATGCAAACAAGTTCTGGCGGAAGCAAAATCCGCAGTTTTGAAGGAAGGATTCAATTCCGCTGCTTTTTCCAGATACTCCAAGCAGTTCTCTGGAAAGGCTTTGGCAAGTGTAAAATCGATCCGTAAGATGAAATTTTTAAGCAAAACAAAAGCCAGATTTAAATAGCCTTTGGCAAAATAAATATTCTCCCGGACCGCCTTCTCAAAGCATTTATATGAAGACAAAATATCCGGCAGTTCCAAATATGCCTCACCGAGGGCATTCAAATAGTCCACATAATTCGGACGCATTTTCAGTGCCTTGCCAAACGATTGCACCGACTCTTCATAGAGCCCCAGATGATAATAACACTGGCCCCGAATGTAATGCAACCGGTCATTGGACAGCGCAATGTTTTCAGCACTCGAAATGTCCTCGGAAATGGCCAGTGCTTCTTCGTAGAGGCCGCGAATAATGAGAATATTTACGAGAACAGAGAGGATCATCGGACCACAGTTTTTTCTGTCATCCACCAGTTGCATTATCAGCCGAAAATCCTCATACACAGAACGATGCAATTCCTGAACAGCACGGATAAGTTTTTCTTCTTCGTTTGTTCCATTGTATGTCCTCTTCTTCCCCCATCGATGCTCTCCGTCTTTATATAGCTTCGTGTGTATGGCCTTGACTTCGCCGTCATATGCAGTTTTGAGTAAATATTCTCCATTCACCCCCTGAAATGTATGGGCGAGGACATATCCTTCTTTTTCCATGTTAGCATTCATGATTCATGATATTCATACGGAACTGTTATGTCCACTATCCGGAGTTGTCCGTTTTCTTTTAGTACTCGTATCTACCAACAATATTTTCTGACATCCGTTTGACGGCTCAGAGAAAATCTTTTCAAGTTCAAATAACGTCTGCAGTCCTTGAACTTCTTCCTGCGTACTATCCTGAACAACTTTCCGCACCACAGCAGACAACCTTTCATCGTCCCCTAGAGCCCGCAACACTTTCAAAAGAAATTTCTTTTCGCAATCAGCTCTTTTCCTTTCCAGCTCCATTCCGCGAATTTTATTTTTCAGACGAATATTTTCTGCTATTATTTTCTTATATTCCAGATCATTGGAAAATTCTCCGCAAGAGGTCCCTTCAGGAATATCACGAATTTCAAATTTGCTTCTCCCTACCTGTCCGGAATCCACCCCAGGTACATTAGGTGGCTCCATAGACTTCAACTTGCCGGCAAAACTCCGTATTGCTTTTGTTTCTTCCGAATAATGGCAAAAAAACCGGTTAACGCCAAGTAGCTGAAAAACCTCAAAAATTTCCGGTGNCATGCCCAACAAACGGATATCGCCGCCAAATTTGCGAAATTTTTTCAGCTCTATCAGTAAAAATCCCCACCCTGCGCCTGCAATGGAAACGAGCTTTGAAAGATCCACCACCATATGATAAATTTTTCTCGATCTAATCCCGCGGAAATATTTCTCCACAGAAGGCAGGGTTAATATATCCAGTTTTCCACGAAGGGTAACGAGGGCAATTTTCACGCCGCCCATGCGATAAATTTTGGCCGAGGCTGAGATCCTTTTTTCCATATTTGACGGCGTTCTGATTACGCGGGTGTGGATCTACACGGGTTTCTCGCTGCTTTTTGATCCTGGTACATGCGAAATCGCTGTCGACAAGTATCCGTTTCTCGCATATTCTAATTTAGGAATTACTCCAAGTACGGGAATCCCAAGATCCTTTTCGACCAGCTTTACGTCCTTATATGTTTGGTCCAGAAATTCCAATCCATAGATTGCGGCTCCACCAATTCCTAACCCCAGCAACAGAGCCATAAAAAGAATCATTCGCTTCTTTGGCTTAACGGGAGCCAGCGGTTTTTGAGGCGGTTCAATGATCTTGATTTTAAACTGTGACTCAGCACGCTGGATGGCCTGTTCAATCTCTGCTCCTCTGGATT
>MTOL01000384.1 GCA_002011685.1 Deferribacteres bacterium JdFR-76 | reverse complement strand
CGGTGCTGCAACATTTTTGTAAAGATGCATCCCCCCCTCCACTTGTCCATTCTCCAAATGAACACATCTGCCAGGAAAACACCGGCCCAGTCCGGTCGTCATCCCTCCGGAAACGTTCCCAAGATGGCGATACGGACCTCCGGAGACGGCGCACGGTTAAGAGCAGCCGTAAAGTTTGCTGGAAAAAAAACCGGCCTACAAGAAAATAGCAATAAGAGTGCAGCGTTCTACTCTCCGGAAACATTGTATTGGCAGCGGGTTCACATCAAAATTTGTGATAGTTTTCCCAGGCGGGACATTCAGAAAAAACCAGAGGATTTCCGCTCATTCAATTTACGGCTACGCCATTCTTCCGAGAAATTGCCCCCGGCGAGAAATCCAGGCCAGGATTCCGGCACAACGCAAATGGGCAGTTCCCTTCGCGGCAGCATTCTGGAATCCGGCAAAGGTCCAGACCGGCTAACGGTCAGTATCCCCTTCGGGGGTCCACCTGATGCAACAGCGGTTTTCCTGCCAGAAGTCGGCGATAGTTTTCCACAATTTGGGAAGCCACAGACTCCGGCCGGGTAATGCTGGCCACATGAGGCGTAATCATAATGCTAGGCTCCTGCCAGAACGGGTGGTCCGGGGGAAGGGGTTCTTCTCTGAATACATCCAGGCAGGCTCCCGAAAGGTGCCCGGAACGGATCATCTCCAGAAGATCCTCCTCTACCAGATGAGCGCCGCGGGCAACATTAATAACGTAGGCCCCTCTGGGCAAAAGAGAAAAAGTATGGCGGTTCAAAATATCTTTTGTTTCAGGCGTAAGTGGAAGCAGACATACAAGAACATTGCTGAGGGACAGAAATTCATCGAGCTCTTGCTTTCCAGCAAATACGCGGACTCCCGGCAAACTTTTGGGCGTTCTGGCCCATCCCAACACCCGGAATTCCAGAGCCTGGAGTGCCCGTGCAACCGTCCGGCCGATCACCCCCATCCCCATGATACCGACATGGTATCCTTCAGCCGGTGGGACCGGTTCCTGAACCCATTTTCTTTCTCTTTTGTGTTCCTCATAGCGGCCAAAACTGCGGTA
Source organism: Deferribacteres bacterium JdFR-76 (assembly GCA_002011685.1). Lineage (GTDB taxonomy): Bacteria > Zhuqueibacterota > JdFR-76 > JdFR-76 > JdFR-76 > JdFR-76. Next base: position 8,830 of record MTOL01000384.1, on the reverse strand, counting down.
GTGGTGGAGCACGGCCAGGCAAACATACTCTGCCATCATCCGGTTGAGCTGAGCATCCACCACACGGGTCACAGCCACCCCCGGCGGTAACGCCGGATCGCTCAAAATATGATCCACCCCCGCTCCCAGTGAAGCCACACACCTCAAATTCGGAAACAGCGCAAGCGAACCGGGAGGCTGGTTCCATGCCACCACCATCAGGATCTCATCCAGGTTACCGGTGTCCGGCCAGACTCTCACATCGAGAGCCCCATCCACCGCCAGCAGGTTCTTTTTCCAACCCTGCATGTCGCGCCCAGGCATCAGCAAAAGCAAAGCCATCCAATTTGCCCTCCCGTTTGTCCTTCTGCCAAATTACAAATCAGGACCAAAAAACGCAAGATGAGGCCGCCCGAATTTCTGTCCGGAATATTTCCGTTCTGACCCGGCCGTCTCTGCAGGAATTCCCCTCCCAAGATCCCCAACAAAAAAATGAAGGAAGGGCAAAAAAGTTCTTGACATCTGTAGTAATTCGTCGTATTTTTATTACAGAATTAGTAACATGTGGATAAACATAGGAGGAAAAGAGATGAAACTTTCTTTCACAGAATTTGAATGGGACATCCTTGCAGTGATGTGGCGCTACGGCAAAGTCACGGCCCGACAGATCTGGGAAGAACTGTATCCCAACCGTGAAAAGGCGTACACCACAGTTCAAACCGTTATTGAACGGATGGTAAAAAAAGGCGTAGTTAAAAAGGAAAAGTTGGGTCCCATCAATTTATACTCTCCGGTGATTCCCAAAGAGGAGGCCACCCGCGCCAATATTCAAAGGCTTACACAGCGTGTTTTTGGCGGTTCGTTCGGCAGTTTGGCTGCTTTTTTGCTGGACACAGCCGAACTGTCCAAAGAGGAACTGGAACACATTAAGCGCATGATTGAAGAAAAAGAAAAGGAACTGAAATCATGAACGAGCTATTTGCCTTCCTTAACGGAATAGCAGATTCCTGGCTCCGCTGGATGGCCAACACGAGTCTCCAGCTGGCCTTATTAGGAGCTTTTTTGGCGCTGCTTTGCAACTGGTTAAAGAACTTTCCGCCCCGTTTCCGGTACTGGCTCTGGTTTTTGGTAATCTTCCGGGCGCTTATTCCCACCCACTGGCTGACACTGCCGCAGCGTTCGGCCCCCCAGTGGGTTCCTATCTCCCTCCCCATGCCGATGCTGGAAACATCCGCAGACCCGGCACCAGTTCCCGTAACTCTTGGCACCCATACACTCCTTTTTGTCGTCTGGAGTGTGGGCGTAACGGTCTTTTTGCTGAATACGTTTTGGCGCTTTGTGCAGCTTCGTAAACTGCAGCGGAAAAGCCAGCCCTTTCCGCTTCCCCCGGCTTTAAGGTCACAGATTGGCATTCCTGTACGGCTGGCGCCCTACGGTTTTCGCACTCCTTTTGCTACGGGAATGTTCCGTCCAATCATATTTCTGCCGCAAGAAGCACGGAACTGGTCTCAACGGGAACTGCAGCTCATCCTGGAACACGAAATGGCTCACATCCGCCAGGGCGATCTATGGATGCTGGCGGTCCAGCAGGTTTTTCTGGCACTCTTCTTCTTCCACCCCGTCGCCTGGCTAACCGTCCGACAGCTAAATCTCCTGCGCGAAAGTGCCTGTGACGAAGCCGTCCTTCGCCGCCAGAATCTGGATGGCCTTACCTATTCCCGCTTCCTTTTGAATTATTTGCAAAAGCAGCGCAGCCCGTTTGCACGTCCCCTATCCAGCACAACCTGTTTTGTTAAGCAAAAAGGGATCCTGTCCCTACGATTTCACTACCTAATTCATAGGGAGGATCACACCATGAAAAAAAGAATTCCCCTTCAGACCGCGGTTATGACGCTGGCTCTTGCCGTGTTCGTTCTGGCAGGTTTCATCCGCTGCAGTCGAGAATACAAGGATACAAATAAACAGGCTCCGGCTGATCAGATCGTGAACCCGGCGAGGGTTAAGATTTTTGAAAACGCCGGGAAAGACCTGGCCGCCCGGTTCGACGAGCCGTTTCTGGTCAGTGGCAACAAAGGTTTGGCCAAAGTGCGCATTGTGTTGAACCGCGACGGTCGCGTCACAAAAAGAGAAATCCTGCATGCAGACCCGAATCTTTCTGAAAGCGCCATCAATTACCTGAATCACCTCTACGAAGGCTTTCAATTTCCCGTTGAGATCCTAGATAAGTCCCAGGACCAGACGGAATTTGAAGTGCAGTTGCGTTTCCAGAGAAAACCGGACGGCACCATGAGCCTCCATTTCTATACTGAAGGGCCGCCACCGCGCTTCCAGCCCCAGAATGATGACTGGCCAAATTTCACACCGTTCGACAGTCCTCCAGCTCCTGTGGGTGGGTATATGGCCCTTCAGAAAAACCTTCATTACCCCGAAGAAGCGCGCCGGGCCGGAATTGAGGAAACCGTTATTTTGCAGATTTACATCAACAAGCAAGGGATTGTGGAAAAAGCCCGGCCTTTGAAGGGCAAAAATGAAGCGCTGGTACAGGCCGCCATTCAAGCTGCGAAAGCCACGCGGTGGAAGCCTGCACAGTATAAAGGCAAAACGGTAAGTGTGGCTATTAGCGTACCGTTCATCTTCAAATTGAGAAGCGGTGAAGCATCGGGTTCAGCTCAGGAAGCACTCGAAAAAGAAGCCGAACCCGTGGGCGGATTCGATGCCATTCAGCAGCACATCCGCGTACCGAAATGGCTCAAAGAGAAAAAACGCGTTATGGTAAAAGCTCTGGTTACCGCAGATGGAAAGGTCAAAAATCTCACTGTCATAAATAGCAGTGATCCTGAACTCTCCAAACTGGCCGTGGATGCTGTCCGCAATGTCCGGTGGAAACCCGCCGAACGGAACGGGACGCCCGTTTCTGTCTGGGTCACAATTCCCATTGTATTTAAGCCGAATCGGTAAAAAATGAAGGGAGCCGGCCATCGGGACGGCCGGCTCCTCTTTTCCATTTCCGCACATAAAATGAGAGAAAAAATAATTTAAAATTAAACCGAATCGCTTCAGTTTCCGTCTATATATATAGAACATGCACGCTGTGGAGCAGCCAAAATCCGCATGCTTCCTTTTGAACCACTACCTTCCTGCTCCGTCAGCGTGCTTTTTTTATGTTCCCGCCATCTTCTGATAAAGCACTGCCTGGCTGGAAAAGCGCGCTACCCGCAGGGCCATGCGGAACATCATGTACAGCTGCTGCACGATAAAAAGCAGCCCGATCGTAACGCTAGAAGGGGCCGATAAAGCATTGGATACCGGCTGATAAGCCAGCCCTACCAGGATTCCTCCGGCGTACAAAAGGAAGGCCAGGAGAAATGTTTTGCCAAAATGGCCAAAAACGAACCGCAGCGCCTGCCATACCACGACACGCATCCGCCTTTCCTCTGTAGCTACCGCAATGATCCGTGCGTAATCGAGCACCATCAGCCAGAGAATAAACCCCAAAAACTGCAATCCGATCCGGATCCAACGACCCCAGTAAAGAACATTTTGATATGGATCCCTGCCAAATAGTAGGCGCTGACCTCCCACCTCAATAAACTGTATGAGGTAGAAAGCAATAAATACCGGAATTCCCCACAGAACGATCCTGACAAAGCGGAAAAAATACGTGCCAGCACTTCTCCAGAAAAGCGGACTACTGTATCCCTCCCCTTGCAGGAGTACACCAAACGCCCCTGCTGATAAAAATAGCTCGGCTATCCAGTATAAAACCGCCACGACCATCAGGAGGCCGAAAAGGGCTGGAAAGACTTCCTGACGATATTTCAGCAATTCAAAGAAGAAATCCATGTCCAATCTCCCCGCCAGGAATTTCCCCATCAGGCTCCAGCCGGCAAATTTTCCCAGTACGGCCCGGAAGGGATACATAACCAAAAAAGCTGCCAGCAAGTTCGCAAGGTAAAACAGCAGAACTACCCGGCGGTACGTCCAGACCGACCGAATTCCCCGCAACAGGCTTGAAAATACCATGATTTTGATTCTCCTTATTTTTTATTGCTTGGAAAAACAGCAACGCCCTGCTTGCCGCTCAAAACCGAAACAGCTGTGCCAGCGTGAGGAGCTCCGGCTGATCCAGCAACGTTTGTACCCAGAACAGCCAGCGAATGCTTAGCTTGTTGATACCGGCACGCTGCTTTTTTCTCGTCATGGAGTTGTTGGTAAAATTCACATCTAGAACCACTTTCCGTTCCGGATCGATTACCGCGTACTCCAGTTTAGCCGGACGCACAAACCGGTATTTTTTCCAGAGATCCCGGCCATTCCAGTGTTCGGTCAACGTATCTCCATTATCGAACACGAACTGGATTTCTACTGGAAAAACAAAATCGCCCAGGCGGCGCACCCAGACTTCGTTTTCATAGGGTACCGGTTTTTTGGTGGTGTCCGCAGAGTCAGAAACGGTCACCCGGGAAGTTTCCGCGGCAGCTGAAGCCTTTTGCGAATCTGACTGTGCAGAGAACGCGCCCACACCGGCCGTATCGGACGTGTCCTTTACCGAAAGAGTGAAGTCAAATCCTCTGGGTTCACGGACACGGCGGACGCGGATTGCGCTCACGGCATAATCCAGCACTTTGTTCGAAAACAAGGCCTGATCGAAAAACCAGCCCAGATCTTCTCCAGCCACTTCTTCGGCCACGGCGATAAAGTCGGCCGTACGCGGGTGTTTGAAGCGCCAGCGCTGAAAGTATGTCCGCATAATCTGGCGCATCTTTTCTGCACCAAGGTAATTTTTTAGCGTTGTCAGCACAAGTCCCGGTTTCGAGTACGAATTGACACTGTAGCTGGTCCCATTGTAAAATTCCCACGCCTTTTTCACAATGGGATCGTAATCCGGCCAGAAAATGTACTGATACCGCTGAAATTGAAGGTCGTTAATGCGGATCCCCAGAAAATCGACCACATCGCCGACCGGTCCATACGCGTCGTTCAGAATTTGCATTTCAGTATAGGTGTTTATGCCCTCGTCCAGCCAGGCTTCTTCGAATTCATTAGAGGCCAGGAGATGATACCAATAGTTATGGCCAAATTCATGAATGATTACGGCCTCCACCGCACGGATTCCATCGGGCAGACCATACATTGTTCCGGCCGTAATCAATGTCGGGTACTCCATTCCAGCGGAGCCGGCCGCACCCCGCCGCGGATCCACAATGGTCAGGTTCGGATAAGGGTAATCTCCGTACCAGTCCTGAAAATGGGTAATTGCTACCTTTGCGGCTTCCAGATGCCGCCGCGCCTGATTTTTGTGATCCGGCTGCAGAAGAAGACGGACGTCAACGTCCTGAATCCGCTCCTCATATACAAGGAATTCGGGACTGGTAGTCCAGGCAAAATCATGGACGTCTTCGGCATGGTAATAATGTGTCGCCGTCCCATCGCCGTTCTTTTTCACTTCAACTTCAACTCCCGTGGCCCCTACAATATTCTCCTCGGGTACTGTAATCCATACATCATAAACTCCATAATCGGCGTAAAACTCGGAATGGGCATGATACTGATGGCAATTCCAGGCTCCGTTTTCATACACCCCAATTTTTGGGAACCACTGTCCCACGAAAAAATACTCCTCTTTGGCCCCACTCCGGGCAAACGGAGGCGTCGGCAGTTTCGCCTCAAATTGAATATCCAGCACAACGGTACCCCGAGGCGGAACGGGCCGGGGCAGTGGCAGCCGGAAAACGGTCTTATCATCGGGATTCCCATCATCTGGCTGAATAAACTCCATGCGATCAGTTAGGTCTTCCCCGCCGGAAAGTGAAATGGCCGTCACTTCAATGTACCCCCAGCCATCTTTTCCGATTCTGCGGCCGCGACTTACGCCACCCGATTCCCGCATAAAAGTGGAGCGGTCATTCCGAAATGCGTTCAGATACAGGTGGAACTGCAATTCGTGGATCCAGTCATTTGAGGGATTGTGCCAAGTCAGGGTTTCAGTTCCAAAAAGCTTCCGTGTTTCCGGTTCCAGCCGAACCTCAATACGGTAATTCGCGATGCGCTGACTCAGCGGTTCGGGAAAAAGAACCGGCTGGGCAGCGGACAAACCGAGGTTTCCCCATCCCCAAAAAATGTAGGCTACACAGAAAATGGCCATTTTCCTCATTTCGCAACCCTTTCCAGCTGTTTTCATTTTGCCAAGATGCGTTCTTTTTTACGTCATCAAAAGCGCAAAGTTACATAACCATCGGGTGGAAAATTGCATGCAGCGGGATCAGTATTTTCGCGATTTTTGGCCGCGCCCAGCGTCTCCATCGTGGTGCTCTTAGCCTGCTTGCCCTCGCCTTCCCACTTTTGCCCTTCCTAAACTCTCTCCAGCGGAATCTGATCTGCCAGCGCCCGCCAAAAAATTCAGCGCCGCATGCGGGCAATTTTAAAAGATCTCACATCCCTGCCTGACTGCAAACGCACAAAATAGATCCCCGGCGGAACCGGTCGGCCCCGGCGATCTGTTCCATCCCAGTAAAGAGGATAAATGCCCGTTCGCAGTTCCGCATCTATGAGCGTGATTATCTGCCTCCCCAGTACATCAAATATCTGCAGAGATACCTTTTCCTTTGCGGGAACATTTATCCAGAACCAGCATCCCTGATGAAAAGGATTCGGATAATGCCGCACAAGCTGCATGTTCCGAGGGAGACGGGGTCCGGAGACTCCGGTACCCAACTGCCAGGCCTCCTTGAGAATCCAGTTCTCTGGGTCCAGCTCCACAGATACGGGTGGTTGAGAAAAGCGGAACAGGTACTCCTGACGCCTCTGATCGTTCCACACACGAATNAGAGAATCCCGATCGGCAAAACGGAACAGCAGGTCCAGAGGCATCTGAAAAACCTGCCACGGCTGTTTCTGTTCCACAATCACCCGGACTTCGGCAGCCCTTCCCGATGCCTCGCTCTCCATCCGAAAGGCGTATTGCGGATACCCCTCTCCGTAAATCCACTGCTGAAAAAAGAAATTCAGATCCATGCCAGAAACGGCCTCGCAAACCCGCTGAAAATCTTCTGTGGTCGCAACGCCGTATTTTAGGGTGGGATCATTTCCATAGGCGCGAATTGCCTCAAAAAACACTGAATCACCCAGCACATGGCGGAGCATGTGCAGCACGTAGGCGCCCTTCCGATAACTGAGGTTGTAATCGAAGATCCGGGACACATTTCCGGACCGCACCTCTTGCGGTGGAACGTACACCGTCCCCTCGCCTAGATAAACAAAATGCTGCATCAGGTTGTGGTAGGCCTCCTTCCCGTAGCGCGCTTCCTTCCAAAGCGCTTGCGCATAGCTGGCGAACCCCTCATTGAGCCAGATATGCTCAAAAGAGGCGCACGTAATCATATCGCCCCACCACTGATGAGCCAGCTCATGAGCGATAATTCCCTCCGAGAACGAGCGCAGGCTGGAAATGGTCTGATGTTCCATATTGGCGGGACCCAAGAACTGGGCGTGACCATATTTTTCCTCATAAAAAGGATAAGGTCCAAAAAGTTGGCTGAACACCTCGATCATAGCAGGAGTTACCCCATACCGCATTTCAGCCCGTTCCAGGTCTTCAGGAAATACGTAGTACTCCACGGGGGTTTTAATATTCGGCACCACCTGCACCGTATCTGAAAACAAAACATAATTGTGAACGGCAACGGAAATGAGATAAGTTGCAATCGGATACTTTTCGTGCCACCAGTACGTCGTCCAACCATCTGTTTCAGTTACTTGCCTCAGCTTTCCGTTGGAAACGGCAATCAAGCCCGATGGCACGCGGATCCTGATGTCGGCCGAATCTGCTTTGTCAGAGGGATCATCCTTGCACGGCCACCAGTAGTGAGCTCCGAAGGGCTCGCTCAGGCTCCATACCATGGGGCGGCCATTGAACGTGTCAAACCCGAAGGGACCAAATCCGGTACTCCGCGGACGGCCGTGATAAGCCACTGTTACCGAAAGTGTATCGCCGGCCATCCGGGCCCCATCGGGGAAATCGATAACCACCACAGAAATGCTGTCCTGTTTGCGCCACGGGACGATCCACCGACCATCCACCAACGCACTGTCAATTTTCAGGTTTGTGTCCGCATGAAGTTCCAGTGCATCCAGGGGGCCCTGCTTAACTTTCACCCGCACGTTTACCAGGCCGTAAATCTGCCGAGAACCGATTTCCAAAGTAAGGTCCAATCCATAATAAACCACATCATAAGAGCGTTGGTTGGGCGTAGTTCCATGAAGCGCTCCAAGAATAGCTGCAGCGCGCTTTTTTTCCAGTTCCACAAAAGGAGGAGTTTCCTGGGCACGGACCGGGAATCCCATACCCCCTAATGCAGAGAAGAAAAGAACCGCCCAAACAATGCAACCTAGCCTGCGCGTTTTCTGCACGGAACCTCCGAGCGAATATTTCCGATCTCTTCAGGATAACTGCGGAGCAGACTGAAGGGATTGCGGCGATTCGGGTAAAAGAAAACAGTTAGCAACATTTCCAGATGTTTTTTGTTTCAACCGGAACAAAGGATGCGTTTACCGTTCCTCACGGGTTATTGAAATTGCGCCCGGAGGAGGGTCACAGAGATTGAGGTTTGAACAGGTCAAAATAAATCAGCATCATGCTTTCTTTAAACGANAGGATAACAAAATCCCAGTAGCTGTTGTTATTGAACCGTNCCGCTACAACATGATTGGCCTCAATCTTCCTTGGCAAGGCGATTTTAAATTGATCCAGAAAATCGGGATTGTTCATGTAGAACGAGAGGGAGTCTTCATCAAAATGGGCCACAACCATATCGGGCCAGCCGTTGAAATCAAAATCCCCAGCTTCTACCCA
>MTOL01000556.1 GCA_002011685.1 Deferribacteres bacterium JdFR-76 | reverse complement strand
AGGGAAAGAATGGGTAACCGTTTAACAGTTTGCACAGATGAGACGGGCGGTCCGAAATCGGTCCGCCCGCTGACACTTCTCGTAAAAAACGTGGCCGCTTCAAAAGGGCGGCCTGACTGAACATGTGGAGTTTGTATTAAATGCGCCTCCTATCCTCTTCCGGAAACCGGACCTGAATTTATCCCTTCCGGAGGTATCCCTTGCTTTACTTTCAAAATAGTGAAACTGTTTTTCCCCGGAACACACCGCGCAGCTCCTGGCAACCTCACATTCCTTTTTCAGGATGAAGCGAGCCGAAGCTGCACGGTAACTCGAAGCCTCGCCTCAAAATCCACAGGAGGGCTATTCACCGTACCGCTGACGTAGAATGTTATTCGGCTTGACTGTGCCGCAGCCTGATGGAACTGTGTTACCCCGTTGGAATTGATACTCAGCAGAGCCAGCGCACCATAGGGCGTCATCGGTGTGTTCAACACTTGCTGGATATTCACGTTGGAAAACGTTGCCAGCACCACATTGCTTGGCAACGGATTATCCGGCACATTGAAGGCCACTACGCCGCTTGCGGTTGTGTTGGGCCCCATGTTGTTTCGGATGACTGTCAGCTCGATATTTGCCAGAATCACCTCTTCCACTTCCGCAAAATCAACATCGCCAAAAATCTCTTCCAAATTTACCGTTTGCGAAGTAAAATAGGAAGACTGAGCCGAACTCACCTCGAACGTCCGGTCAATGGTACCGGTTACATAAACGTCCTGGGCCTGAAAACTGACGATCTTACAGCCGGCCAGAAACGCGAAAGCACCAACAAGAATTAGCACCCACAATGCTCTGATAAACTTCATGTTTTGTCTCCTCTATGAATTGGATCGGAAATTCACAGGCCAACACCCAGGCCGATAGAGGCGGAATTTTGTGATCCCACCGTATAATCGGCATTCAAAATCAGAAAACCTAGCCGCAGCCGGGCACCGACCGCCACACGGATATGCCCGTCGCTTTTGAGCTCCAGGCGCACTTCTTCCGGTGTCGATCCCCCTTCGTACGTGTAGCTTACGTCCATAGAAGCCGTTTCGTAAGCGGCCGTACCATAAAGGGTCAGCAAAACAAACGATTTGCTCGCCTGAACCCCAATACTGGTGGCAGATGCGGAAATCAGGTCGCCAACTTCGAACGTCTGGCGGAAATACCCCACCGAAAGATCAATGGGAAAAAGCGGAAAATACTGGCTGATGCTATGCTGAATTCCAAATCCGGACAGACGAATTTGCGGCAGATCCCCGTAGTTCACGCTGATATAACGGAGCTTGACCATGGTCCCCAGAAACGAACCAATCTCCAGCTGTGGGACTGCAAAAGGCACCACATCGCCTTGGATCTGGCCGTTCTGAAAATGGTACACCAGGCCTCCGGGCCCGTTTACAGTAGCTCCTTCGTCTCCGAAAATGGTGGCCGTTTCCACCGGTTGCTGCGGAAAAGGCGGAGGCGGTGTTGCCAGAAAGGTTTTATCGTCGTCCGGGATTATGGTGAAGGCACCTATTATTCCCACGTAAAAATGCAATCCCAATCGGGATACATGAGCTGTCCGGTACAGCCCCGCGTTCAGGTTATTCCCAAATGCATCGATAAAGGGCTGCAGGTACCCTTTGGCTGTTTCGCCGGTAAATTGTTTAATGGCATTCTCAAATTCGGACTGGGCATTTGCCGGTTGCAGCCCGGTCCCAAATAGCAGCAAGGCCAGAAGGGAAACCAGGATACATTTTTTCATCAGAACGCCTCCTCGTTGATGCGGGATTTCTTTTTTGTCAGCGCAGGTATTCAAATATACGCCAGTAAAGATATGGATGCAATTTTTATTCGATATCGTTCCGCCGGCCCTTTTACCTTTTGAAAGGGCGCCCCCCCGGCGCAATCAGAAAAAGCGTTTCCAGAATTTCCGTTTCAGCCCGCGGATTCTGGAACGGATGGCCGGAAGACACTGCTGAGCAGCTTCTTCTCCTCGGGAAATACACTCACCGATTTTGGCAAATTGGGCCCAGTTGACGTGGCCGATCCTCGGTTCGATTACAATGTCAGCTTCTCTAAGTTTCAGACGGTTAAGTTCGGCACCCCGGATGTCATCCACCTGGAAAAGAATCTCCACTCCCCGTTCAAAATTCCGTCGCCGGATGTCGGCTTCCACATTTACGGCGATCACATAATCGGCTCCCATCTCCCGGACGGCATTTACCGGAACCGTGCTGGTAACTGCCCCATCCACAAGAATGCGTCCGTTCCATTCCACCGGCTCAAAAATTCCGGGAATGGCTGAACTGGCCATCAGAGCCGGAACCAGCTTCCCTTCCCGCAGAATCACCTCTTCACCGGTTTGCAGGTCGGTAGCCACGGCAGCAAATGGGAACTTCAAATCCTCAAAACGGTGGGCATCGAAAATTTCTTCCAGCAACGGCTGAACCAGTTCCCTATCTAGGAGCGACTTCCGCGTCGCCTCCACATTCAGAATGTAGAGCTCTTTCAGAAAATTAAAAATGCGTTCCAGCACATGCCGCTGTCCGCGCGACATCTGCTGAAGATTGGCAAAAGAATCCAGCTGCGGCACCCGGTTCACAAGCTCTTTTGCCTTTTTCTCCAGCGCATCGATATCCCCCAGAAGCGCAAATCCGGCCCCGATAATTGCCCCCATGCTGGAACCAACGATCAGGTCCGGCTCAATACCGGCGCGGAGCAGCACACGCAGTACCCCGATATGCGCCAATCCCCGTGCGCCCCCTCCTCCCAGCGCAAGGCCGATTTTCGGATACTTTCTCATCGTTTCCCTTCACTGTTTGCCATGACCAGCCCGGTTTGTCTTCCCATGACTACTCCGTCCGGCAGCCGTCTCCGAGGTGTCAGCCAGCCTGGCTGACAGGGCCCCTTCTGGCCCACCTGGCTCCTGCGGAACGTAGCCGCAAAAGGCCGGATGCATCCCTCACCTTACGGCTGAACCGGAAGGTCAACCACCTCCACGGAACCGTTTTCAGTATCCCAGAGAGCTACCGTACACCGACCGGAAAGCCAGCCCCCGCATTCGCCCGGATTGATAACCAGCGTCCGGCCTTTGCGGATGTCAACCTCATGCAAATGACCATAAATTATGGCATCAAAATGGCCGCTGTCTGCAATGGCATCCAGGTTGTCCGGCTCGTGCAGCAACAGTACGTTTTTGCCCCCCAGGTTCAGTTTGTACGGAGCAACGTGAATCCGGTCTCCAAACACCTGCTTTAACCCCAGGCGCTCGCCATCGTTATTTCCAAATACAATGTGCAGAGGCGGCCTCAGTCTTAATAGCTCCTTTGCAGTAAACGGTGCAACAAGGTCACCTGCATGCAAAACGGCTTCCACGTTCCGGCGGTGAAAAAGATCGACCGCGGCGCGGATGGCCGGAAGATTGTCATGACTGTCGCTCATGATTCCTACCAGCATCGCTATCAGTCCTCCCTGAACAAAATGCGGCGCAAATATTTCGGCGGCGGCGACCCGTAGGACAAAAGCTCATCGTGAAATGTTCTCAGATCAAAGGCATCTCCCATCCGTTTTTTGTATTCCTTGCGGATGTCCATCAGTTCCTGATAACCAACAAAATAGGTGGAAAGCTGCACAGACGTGAGACAAGCCCGGCGCCATTTCCCCTCTGCTTCCCCTTCTTCCTGGAATCCTTTTTTTCTCATCAGCCGCATGGCTTCCTTTTTCGACATCCCCTCCACATGGATGCCCTGGTCCAGCAATGCATTGATCACCGCCCGCAGGTACATCTTCAGCTGCTGCATTTTTACTTCGGGACCATCGTAGCCGGCTTCCATCATCATGTGCTCGGCGTAAACGGCCCAGCCTTCCACAAACGGCCCGCTGGCAAATACGGCCCGCAAAGGCGACCTGAACCGGTTCGAAAGGGCAATCTGAACATAGTGTCCGGGCATGGCTTCATGGATGGTCAGATCCTGCAGCATGTAGCGGTTATATTCGCGGAAGAAGCTCTGCCGGCGTTCTTCGGGCCAGTTTTCCGGCGGTGGAGCAACAGCATAGAACGTCTTCCGGTGCTTTTCCAGCGGTCCTGACGATTCACAGTAGGCCACGGAGATCCCCCGCCGAAATTCGGGCATGGTAATAACCTCGATGGGCTCGTCGGGCAACGTGAGTAGCTGATGGTTGCGGACAAACTCCGTCAACTGGCGGAGGTAGTCCCGGGCCTCATCAACAATAGATTCCTCCGTAGGTCGGTTCTCACTGAGCCTCTCAAGCACCGCAGCAATGATCTGCTGTTTTTCCTTTTCCGAATAGGTTTTGGGAAGCTTGCGATCCGGAAAAAAACGGCGGTACAACGGCAGAGCGGTCACAAACATTTCTTCGCGGACCCGCTCCATTTCGGCCTCTGCCCGGTCCCGGATTTCTTCCCGGGAAAGGCTCGATTGGAGCACGAAACCCAATTTCTGATCATACAGATCCTTTCCAAGCCGAAAATTTCCCTTGGACCGAGGCAGAAGATCCTCCTTGAGCCATTCCCTGAACTGTTTGAGCGCCTGTACCGTCTTTCCGGCCGCAAAAAAGAGGGAATCACGCAGACTCCCAGCTTCCTGAAAATAGGACGGCAGGACCCGTTCCACCATGCTGATCAGCCCGTCGGTCTGCCGGATCGCCGTCTCGGTATGAATCTTCGGCGGTTTTGTCAAATTTTCTTTGGCCGCCTCGATGACGTTTGGGATCTGGTCCATCCGACGAAGCAGGTTCCGCAACCGGCGCTCCAGAGGTGCATACTCCCGGGCAACCAGCGAATACATCCCGTTCCCAATCACCTGAGTATACAGCAACGGATTCCACTCATGCTCTTTCAGTTTTCGCAGCCGGAACTGCATGTAGCGTACCTGATTCATCAAAATAGCATAATCGATCTGCTTTTGGAGGCTCAGCCTGGAATAGGAAAAATCTTTGAGTTTTTTCTCCGTTTCTTCGAGCCATTGGAGCTGACGCCTCAGATTTGCCCGCGACAGATCATCCAGCCGGTGATCAAAAGAATGGTCTCCCTCAACGGTCGCCTGTACCGGATGGTACGAAAAATAGGTCCGCAAGAATTCCGCGGCAAAACGGTCAAACTTGCCGTCTTCCGGCTCGCCTCCACAGGCCACAAGCAGGAACATTCCGGTTACAAAAAGGAACAATCCGCGGTGTACCATGTTCCCTCCCTCATAAGTTGGGTGTGACGGATCTTCAGATTTGAATATAAATCAATAGGTTACAAAAAATCCAGTGATTCTAAGACAAACCGGCAAAAAACAGCATCTTTCCTTGTTGCATTACGCCTCCTGCAAAAATCTGCCTTTCCCTGGATAGCGAAAACATTCTGGTGAACAACCCGACCGGCACCCATCAAATCCTTCCACAACGAATTCACCCTCGTCAAGCCCATCAATTTTGCACTTGACTTTCTCCCGAAGGAAATATTTTTTACTCTCAGAACTTAATCAGGGAGCCAGCAATGCCAGAATCTGCGTCGGCTATTTGGGAGCCTTTCGGCGAAGCAGATGGCGAGCCGGTGTTTAGCTACAGGCTCACGGGTACCGGCGGCCTCCAGGTGGAAATCCTAAATTACGGGTGTATTATACGGCGGATGATGGTTCCGGACGCCCAGGGGCAAATGAGAGACGTGGTCCTGGGGTTCGATCATCTGGAACCTTACTTAATGAATCCGGCTTACTTCGGCTGCATTGTGGGAAGATGCGCCAACCGCATCGCCTGCGGGCGCTTCACACTGGACGGTCAGGAATACCGGCTTTCCCAGAACGACGCTCCCAATCACCTGCACGGTGGCTTCCGCGGATTCAGCAGGCGGGTATGGCATCCGGTATCGCTGGCCCCCGGTAAAGAGCCTTCCGTCGCATTCAGCTACCGGAGTCCGGACGGTGAGGAGGGCTATCCGGGAACCCTGTCCGTTATAGCGCGGTTCACNGTGAAAAAAGAAAACGCCCTCGAAATCACCCTCCGCGCTGTAACCAGCCGTCCAACCATTGTGAATCTTACCCACCACAGCTATTTTAACTTCAAAGATGGCGGAATTTCCTCAATTCTGGATCACCATATCCGGATTGAGGCGGATGCTTTTACCCCGGTTGGCCCCACCCTGATTCCCACGGGGGACATCTTTCCGGTACAACGCACCCCGTTCGATTTCCGCCATCTGCAGCCGATCGGCACGCGGATTGGAGAAGCAGACGAACAGCTTCAGCTGGCTGGCGGATACGATCACAACTTTGTCCTCCGCGGTCAGCCGGGTACCCTTCGTCGGGCGGCTACTGTGGTGGAGCCCTGCAACGGGATTGCCATGGAGCTTTTTACTACCGCACCGGGCCTGCAATTCTACACCGGCAATTTCCTGGATGGTTCGCTTCGCGGAAAACAATCCACCATTTACCACAAACACGCCGGCTTTTGTCTGGAACCCCAGCACTTTCCGGACTCACCGAACCACCCCCACTTCCCACCCGTTGTGCTCCGGCCAGGTCAGGAATACCGGAGTCAGATGATCTTTAAATTTGCTGCAAAGCGGCCTGAATAAAAGGTTCCGGCAAAGATACTACTTTCTTCGGGGGGGACTGTGGAGCTGTATTCAGCTACATGCAGCCTTTTGCCCCCGTGTCAAGCATCTGCCGCAGCTTCTGGCGGTCAACCTTCGAAATGGAAACCCTTGGGAGCTGCTCAAGATAGAGAATGCGGTCCGGGTAGTAAATCTTCCCCACTCGCTCCAGCAGAAATGCTTCAAACTCCTTCTGCGGAAAACCACAACAGTTTTCCACCTCCAGGATGAGAGCAGGGCGCTGTCCCCAAATGTTGTGGGAAATTGCCAGTACTGCACAATCTTTTACACCGGGAAAAAGAAGAGCCTGCTGGCGGAGAAAATTAGGATCCAGGTTCTCGCCACCGGAAATAATCATCTCATCTTTCCGGCTAACCACAACCAGATTCCCATCCGGAGTAAAATATCCCAGATCCCCCGTGGCCAACCATTCTGCAGCAGGCCGAAATCCATCCTCATCCAGATAGCCGGCAAACAGGACGCGTCCGCCAACCTCAATTTCCTGAACCGTACGTCCGTCTGCCAGTTTGACCGGCGTTCCCATCAGCCGGAGCTTCCGGTAGGGCAGCGGTTTTCCCGCTGTTTGCCAGCTTTCCAGACCTTCGCCGGGAGATGTAGCGGTTACCTGAGAGGCACATTCGGTGAGCCCGTACGTGGTAACCACTGGCAGGCAGCGGTCTGCACACTGCTCCAGAAGGGATTCAGACGCCGGTCCGCCGCCCAGCAAAATCACTTTCAGGCGGCCGGCTTGTTCGCGAACAAGCCCCGCCTCCAGTAAACGGGCCAACATCGGTGCGACGACCGATATATGGGTGAGGATGCCCTTGCGGATGTCGTGCACCGTTTTTTCCGGTTCAAACTGTGGGCGGATAAGGGCCGCCGCACCGGCCAGAGCACACCGGTACAGAATGGCCAGTCCCCCAACATGATAAAACGGGAGCGATGCTTCCCAGACATCTCCCGCCTGCAGCGGCATGTTTTCCTCGGCCCCGGCAGCGCTGAAATAATGACAGCGATATGGCAAAACGGCTGCTTTTGGTTTGCCTGTACTTCCCGAAGAAAAGACCACATTTGCTTCCTGTTCTACGGAAATCCGCTGAACACCCGGCTGTTTCACGGCGGCAAGAGTTTCGGCAGCCGGAAGTTCCCGGACAGGAACCTCAAAATTCTGCACCGCATCCAGCCACTGCTCCTGGGCCAGAATCAACCGGCTGCCTGTTACGCGGATGCCATATTTCCACAGTTCGGCGGGCCAGCGGATATTCAACGGAACAACCGAAACGCCTTCCCGCAGCGCAGCGAAAAAGAGCAGTGCATACGAGACCGAATTGCGGGCCAAAACGGCAATGCGGTCTCCCGGTCTTAACCCCTGGTCGGACAGAAACCCGCGCAATGCTTCGGCCAACGCATGGGCCTGGCAATAGCTGTAACGGCGCTCCCCATCGTAATAGGCCAAGTGATTGGGAAATGCGCCGGCGGCAAATGCGACGGGATCCAGGATGTAAGCATCTTTCTGGCGCTCTAAATCCACCACTCGTCCGTGATTTTTACTTTTTCATCCGGAATCACGACCCCCAGGCCCGGCCCACCAGGACAGGTCAGTGCTCCATTTCGGATCTGGAAGAGAGATTCGGGCAGGAGTTTTTTCTTAAAAAGCCATTGGGTATCCAGGCCGGCTGCTGTCTGCGGATCCCCCAGGGCTGCTGCCAGGTGCAGGAGAGCAACCCAGCCATAAGCTGCTTCCACTGAAGAAGAAAACACCATCCGTGCGCCAGCTTTCTGGCTTTCTTTGCGCCAGAAATAAGCAGCGGTGATTCCTCCCAAGGTTGAGGGTTTGAACACCAGAACACTCACATAGCCGCCGCGCATCCAGTCCAGAATGGCTTCGGGATCGCGCCGCATGGCATCATCCACGGCCAGTACCAGAGGGCTTTTCTGGTGGACCTCAGGCCAGGCACTCAGTTCATCGGCCCGGAGCGGTTCTTCCACATATTCCACCGGAAGATGACTGAGCCGTTTCAGATTTTGCAGGGCCTCCTCTTTCCCCCATGCCTGATTTGCGTCCAGCCGCAAAAGAACCGGATGCTGCGCCTCTTTCACAATCTTCCGCAGGCGTGGCAAATCCTCCTGCACAGCTTCCCGTCTGAGCTTAACCTTCACCCAGCGCACCCCCGCTTCAAGCCTCTGGCGGAAAAAAGCACCCCCGTCAGAAAATTCCGGCACCACGGTATTGATGTTTACCTGAAAGGCAGCATCGGGATTGAGCCAGCGGGCCAGCGGTTGGCCGGTCATTGTAGCGGCCAGGCTGCAAAGGGCCGTCTCAAAGCCGGCCCGGACCGCTCCGGAAACTTCCTCCATTTCTACGGCCAGCCGGGAAAGCAGGGCGTCCCTGTCCACCGGATACGTCCTGTCCTTGATCTCCTGGGCAATCTGAACGGCCTCGTCCACTACCAGCTTCTGCCGTTCCCCCACGGGCACCGGCCAGGGGGCCACTTCCCCAAACCCGCGGTATTCGTGCCTTCCCTCGTGAGCGGTCAGCTCCACAAACAGTCCCCACCGTTCCTGCCGCCACTCCTCTTTCCGCAGGGTGCTCCGCAGAGGAACAAGATAGCTGCGCAATCTAACTTTTCGAATTACCATATAAGCCAACCCACCGAAAACAGAATCGCATACAGTGCCAGAAGCTGCCCCGTGCGGGCTAGTGTNTCATTCAGGGCCNGGCCGCTACGGGTCCACACCTGGCGAAGAACCGGAACAGCGGCAAGGACAATTAGACTGGCCAGCCAGCCACCGGCGTGGCGGCCATCGGTAAGGGAAACCACGCCTGCAACAGCCCCGGCTCCCAGTACCATTGCGGCATATTCGGCCCGCGCAAATCCCTTCCCGAAACGGACAGCAAGGGTCTTTTNCCCCGCCCGCCGGTCATTCTCCATATCCCGCAAATTGTTCACTGTAAGGATTGCCACCGACAACATGCCGGGTCCCAGTCCCGCCAGAACGGCCTGCCCCGAAAATTTCAGCGTTATCGCATAAAAGGTGCCGGCTACAGCCACCGGTCCAAAAAACAGCAGCACCGCCAGATCGGCCAGTCCTGTGTAGGCCAGCGGAACCGGTCCGGCCGTATACAACACCCCCAGCAAAATGGAAACCGTGCCGATTGCCAGAAGAGGCCAGCCTCCTCTGTAAATCAGATAGATCCCGGCACCAGCTGCCAGAGCAAAGGCAATCCACATGGCTTTTTTCATTTGCTCTGGTGTGACCAGTCCTGCCTGGGTGACGCGGAGCGGGCCCAGCCGCTCTTCCGTATCGGCTGACTTCAGATAGTCGTACAGATCGTTGGCGTAGTTTGTCCCGATCTGTATCCACACGGCTCCCCACAGGGCTGCCACAAACGCCGGCAAGTGGAAAGCACCATCGCCAGCGGCAAGGGCCGCTCCCATCAGGACAGGTGC
>MTOL01000278.1 GCA_002011685.1 Deferribacteres bacterium JdFR-76 | reverse complement strand
AAATACACTAGGAATAAATTACTGCGGTTATTTGCCAATTTGAATTCATTTTCGGCCTTAAGAAGATCCACAATCGCCGCTTTGTATTGGCCATTTTTCTCCTTCTTTTTGGCAGATTCCAGGTATGCAAGACCCGCATTTATATGCTGATATGATTTCCCACCCCTTTCGGCCGTGAGGTGCCCACATACTCCGTCTGATATTTTCATACGGAAAATTGCCACAAGCAATAAAACACAAAAAGCAATGTGGAATCTAAGCGAATTCATAGCCACACCGATCTCAATTATACGGTTTCCAAAACAGATGAAACAGAATCATTTCACGATCAGTAATTTTCTAACCCAGTTTCTCCCATCCTCCGTTTCCATCAAGACCAAATACAGACCGGAATTAAGAAATTTTCCGGCCGTGTCTCTTCCGTCCCATTCCACAGCCACCTCAGCCTTTTCAACCACCCCATCATATACATCACACACTTTCTCACCGGAAACATTGTAAACACCAACCTTTACTCTTTGATCTTTTTTCTGACGGATTTTCAGGATCACAGATTCACCCCGCGAAAGATTAATCATATTGCGGTTAAGAAGTAAACCTTCTACCGCAATGACCTGAAAAATAACCTCGGCTTCCGACACCCCCCCTGCCAAATCCACACCTGAAAAGATGACTCTATGATCTCCCTCTTGGTTAGGTGTATACATGAACGTCGTATCCCTTTTTGAAAGACCAGGAATAAACACAAACCTATCCCCCTCTGGAAATATTGAAACTGTACCCTCGGTTAACGATCGGTTCCAAAAACATTCAATTCTTAATGTTTCCCCCAAATACATAATTCTTGGATCCACATTTACACCCACCTCCAAAGGGACCCCCCTTACAACTGTTTCATCCTCATCATAGTCCATAAAACCCTCTTGACAAACAATTTTTACACGATGGCGAAGGATTACTGTTTCTCCGGGGAAATGATCTTCGTCCCAAATCTGTACCTTTACAGATTCTTCTCTTACTTCCCCGGGATTCAATCTATCAACCGTCCAAGAAAGAACATTTTCCGATAGCCTTTTATAATCAGAAGCCGAAACAGAAATCAAATCAACAAAGTCAGGAATTGTATCAAAAATTACACATTTTGATAGATATTGATCACTCTGATTCGCAAAAGCAACCTTATACTGAACCAAAGTGCCCGGCGCAGCTTCTTCCATTTCATCATCCACCCTCACAAAGATCGGAGCAAGTTGAACCCGTACGCGAATGGGGCGGCTATATAATGTGAGCTTGGGCGCAAGCGAATTCGTGATTTCACACCAGTAAGTCCCGGAATCCGGAAAATCTATGTCATTCAAAACAAGAACGCTATCTTCGCCAAATGGTAACGTTTTTCCATCTTTTTTCCACCGATAGATATTATGCCTCCCACCAATGCGGATTTGGAGGACTAATTTATCCCCAACGTTCACTGTTGTGTCGATTCTTGTTCCGACACTATCTTGGGGCCAATAAATAAATGCTTTCTTGGCAACCCCAATGTTGGGCTCAATATCTTCAAACGTGAATTTATTGTTTTGGATAAGCAAATACTCCAAATTGGACAAATTTTTCAAGCTGGGCAGATCATCGAATGCATTGCCCTCTATAGAAATCGCCATCAAACGATATAAACCATTTATCGAAGATGGTATCGCTCCGTAAAGGTTATTCCCCCCTATGGAAAAATCCTGCAAATAGGGCAAATCAAAAATTTCTTTGGAAAGCTGTCCCTCAAATTCATTATTCGATAAATCAAGTCTTCTCAGTTGAGAGAATTTCCCAATCCACTTCGGAATTTCTCCAGACAATTTATTACCATGCAAGTATAGCACCCGGAGATTTGTAAGATTACTCAACTCCTGCGGCAGTGTTCCACTTAATCGGTTTAAACTTAAATCGAGGGTCCGCAAATTCTTCAATTTTCCGAGCTCAGGCGGGATGCTCCCTTCCAGCAAATTGGATCGCAAAAAAAGATCTCGCAAACTTGTTAGATTCTGAATTTTCGGTGAAATTGTCCCTCGAATCGAATTAAGGCTAAGATCAAGGATACGCAGTCCTGAAAGGTTCCAAAACTCATCGGGTATTGTGCCTTTCAATCCGTTCCCACTCAAATCCAATGCCCACACCCTATCCCTTGAAATCGACACCCCAAACCAGGTACCGACAGGCCCTACTAACCAATTATTTTTTCGAAACCAATTCGGCCCATCCATGCTGTTATATAATGCAACCAATGCAAGGGAATCTTCAGCAATTACTTGTCCAAAAGTCGCATTCGATGCCATACAGAGAATTATGATGCTTTTTATGAGCAACATTCGCTTTCTTCTGCACATACCAGCAACATTAGCAAACATGTCCAACATTTTGACCACTATTGGCAATATGATGATTTACTCTGTCACCTCAACTTCCGTATTATAATTTTTCCATTTTCCGATACAAAGGAGGCGGAGTATAACCCCGGATTTTAATCGGATTCCCATGCTGTCATTCCCATTCCATTTGATCGTCCCGACACCTTCCGAAATTGTGTGCTTCAAGATCTTGCAAGTGAATTTACCGGCAACACTCATAAATTTGGCGATTTGACCCGCTGTTCAGATTTAGTTTGATGGTTACTTTTTTGCCATCTCTGCACCCAGATATTTTGCGATTTGGAATTACTCATAATGGTTCTGAATGCGAAACCCAAACAGCAACAAAGCCACAAACTCCTGGATACCGCCCACAGCCATGTCCATCTCAAGCTCGTACATACCATTACCGGCCATTACCGGCCCCTCGAAAGTAACCCGCGAACGACATAGCCAACGGTATCTGCGTTTCCCCAAAAATGGGGTGGTGGTCAAAAACCGGAAAAATCTATTCTCGAATCAAAAAGAAAACCCCGCCTTTTGATAATTCCAGAACGTTCTGGGCTTCCAATATTCCATTAAAAGAATCTATGTCCCTTATTTTAGGTACAATAACCATAAGGAATCATTCCAATTGCCAAGGCTGAATTCTTTTCAGGAAACGCAAGAACCACATGCCCGCGAGGTCGATTGATTACCCCAACTCGTATGGCAAAACACTGTAAACGAATCCGCAGCAAAAAACGTCCGTTAATTTTTTCCCCAGATGATACAAACTGCAGCGCAACATCCGCTGCATCTAGAGAAATAGCATCCATTTTCCACTGAATACGAGCAATTTCTCCAGGGCCATCGACCTTTTTCGTACCTGTAACTCCGGTCATGGAAGCCGCCATGCGTCGCAAAACAGCCTCCACTTCAGTGGAAAGCCCGAATATGTTTGACGTCCAAAATCTTCCAAAAATACTATCTTTAGATACTAAACGTGGCCACGAAGAATCATATTGCAAAGTGAAGTGCATTTCTTTCAGCCCGTCCCCAGGTTGAGATGCACTCCTGGCATATACTGACGGCCAAAAAGGTTGGCCTCTTCCTCGGAAAGTACCCCAAACAAAATACAGTACCACCCCATGAGGATGGATAAACTGTACCTGAATGAGACGGCTGTGGCGCATAAATTCAGTTGCCACAGTATTCGCAATCCCATAAGTGTAGGCCCCAGAATCGTTTAGGGTAGCTGACAGTATCACCAGTACCTCGTCTGTTGCCCCTGGAATGGGAACCTCCTCTTCCTTCCACCGACGCACCTTGTGGCAGCCACCGACGCGAATCATCAGATGGAGGGTCTCTCCAGCCTCTGCAGCCGTGTTCCGAGACACTCCCACGCTGTCCCGGGAAGCACAAAGAAATTTCTGACTAACCACCCCATTATTCGGCTCGATGTCCTCCAAGATGAGCACAATGTCCTCCGACAGGCCATGCAGGCTCCGCAGATTAGGTAGGCCCGTGAATTGATTGCCATCGAGCCACGGCCCATTCAGGTCGATAAAGTTAGCGAGCTTCAGGGGCATTGCCCCCTCCAATTGATTCCAACTAAAATTGAGCAACTCATGGCTGGTGAGATTGCCAATTCCGGAAGGAATCAACCCTTTCAGTCCATTTTCGCTGAGGCCAACCACAGCGAGAGCCGAAAACTGACCGATTGACGAGGGGATAGGTACCTTCAAGTTGCTGGCGCTCTGGGGGACCTCCGTCATCTTCTCACGCCTCATCGTCACACCATACCGCATACTTGCTGGCCCCCGCAAACAATTGTTATTGCGCTTCCGGTTGGGGCCCGCCGCGCTGTCACAAAAGTCAACCAGTGCTAAAGGATTCTGACTTGCAATTCGAGCATCTGTACTCAATACTGGAGGAAAAACAAGGGACACCCACAAAGCAAGGTAAAGTTTTATTACGAACTTGGTCATCTCCGCACTTTCTCCTGCCTCCGCACCGGCCAAATGACACCTCTTTTAAAAACGCACAGTCAATTGAATCTCGGTCCGGCGATTTCTGACCCTCTGCAAGGGTGACTGGTTCAACCTCTCCACCTTTTGTCGGCTATCTTTCATCCCAGGCATCAGTAATTCCGGCTCAAACCGGTAAGGGGCCCAGAATCCAAATGCATAAATATGATTGCGAAACGCGCTGCTTAATGTACGAACTTCATCCCCGTATTCACCCAATTCCGTTAGCAGTTGCAACTGTCTGTTGAAAATTCTGTATGTATGCAAAGCCCGGTTATGGGACAGCCTCAAATTATAAGATGCGGACCCGATCGCGCAGGCATGCCCAGTTATCATAGCATTTTCTATTTTCCTGGGTTTAAGAGCAAGGATATCTCGAAGGATGCTTTGAATACGCGCTTCCAAAAAACGGGATTCGGATTCTTCCGATGCAAATACATGCTGAATCAATACCATGCGATATGTTCGGATATCTTCCTTCCTTGGCAAAAATCGCACAGGACGTACGAATCGGTTCTTTATACCGGCTAACTCGAGTTCTACATCAAGAACCAGTAGATACGGATTGTTTTGATCCCATTGCAGATCAAGTGGATCCGATGACTGCCAGTGCAAATCATATCTCCACTCGCTATAATTCTGACCAACATATCCGCTGTCGATTTCGATCCACCGGATGGAATGCTCCCCTTCACGTACCTCCCGGGCAGGTGCCAAATAAGCTTTCCACAGGAAAGGCGAAGGGGCTCGAACCTCGATATGTCGCACCCTTAAAATTCCCCTCCCCAGTTTCGATCGCACAATTTTAGGCATCATGGGTTTATATATCAACTTCTCTGCAGAAAGATAAATATGAAGGGGGGTCTGTTCCTTTTTCCGATCGTAAAAAAATGTGTAAATTCGGCTGTCATCATATATCTTGGGCTTAAGAGCTTGAATCATCTTTACCAACAAGTTAAAATCTGCTGCCCCCACCATAAGAATGACATCAGGGTTTCTCACCAACACATCATTTATCCGGGAAATTATCAGGCTATCCTCTACGATTTCCGATATATAAACCGCTTTTCTTTCCAATCGATTGCGCAATAAAGCTTCCATGAATACACGTCTATTTTCCGCCTGGATTCGGCCAATTTCTTCCCTCCTATGAACAGTTTCAATTATCCGGGGCTCAATCACCTCACTGGAATCCAAAGGAACGACCTGAACGCGATCCGACAATGTGGAATCCCTGCTTACCAAAATTCGCCGTACTCCCTTTGCCCGCAAAATACCCAACTGGACAGCTTTTTTACCTCTTACGCCATCTGATTCTGGATCTACATACCCCCTAAGCTGCAATATTACATCCGGATTGGCCCTTAAATGAGCCAGTATCGAATCAACCGAAGATGCAAGTTCTCTCTGAGATGTTTCTTCGATCACATCGCTTCCTTTTTCGAAAAAAACAAAAGGTATCATGGGCCTGTCAAGGATAACCTCGACCCGTTCTTCCGCTTCAAGGACGACCGGATCGAGCTTTGCAAGCGCATTCACATTCAGTTCAGGTTCTTCAATGTCTACAACAACGAAATCATTGGGAGCTAAGAGACGAATGGGAGAGATTAGGAAGGAGCGGACTTCGCTCCTCTTTTCCTTTTTTCCAAGTGACGCAACCACATACCAGACATAGCGTATTTTCTTCTTCTGATACGGAATCCAGACACGGCATTCTGTTTCGAACCCTTCGTAAACTTTTTGAAACGGCTGGGTCGAATACGCGGGTTTTAAAAATACAGAATATAAGATACGGCCTATACCCAGGCGCGCCGGTTTCCACTTCAGATCCACCGATATTTCCGCTTCTGTTCTCGAAGAAGGTAGCTCCGCTCCCCTCTTTTTGGGCTTTTCGATCCAGCGCAGATTCTCGAAACCTGCGGGAGAAAAACGGGGTCGTATTTCTTCATCTTCCCGAGGAGAAATTGGAACAGGCGGCAAAGCACGGTAGAGGTAAAACCCGCGGATTCTCTCACGGCTATTCCGAAGATTTCCCCATTGATCCACGACCCGAACCGCCCACAGAAACGGCCCTTCCGGCAGCCTCTTTATCTGCCAGAGCGGCAAATCATACTGCACCACCGTCCCCGATTTACCAATGGATTCTGGTCTAATGCGCTTCCGATGAATAAGATGTTCGCTCTTTTTCGGCCGTGACAAAAAATCGCGGTATGCCTCAAACAGATTGCCGTTAGCTAGGGTGTCAATGAAGTACAGCGAAAAAATGTACTGCACATTCGATCCGCCATACGCATCCCTAGACGTGTTCCAGTGAAACGACAGCGTATCAGAAGGATCAACAATAAATACAAAGTGGCGCAAAAATCCTTCTGCCTCTTTCGGAGAAGATGCCGAAAAACGCTTCTCCACTGCCTGCTTCAGTGATTCAAAATCCCGAATTTTCTTACCCTTAAAAAAACCTCTTTCCTTTTTAAGGCGCTTTTGATCCAGCCCCGGATGCAAAATATGAAAAGGAGAGGGAAGCAACGAGATTGCCCTAATTCCTGTTTGATATGATGAAAAAGGATGCGAAAATGACGTTAGATTCTCCTGATAGGGAAGAAAAGCATAATCGACTCCAAGAAATTTCCACCGTATCCCAAATCCGCTGGACAC
Source organism: Deferribacteres bacterium JdFR-76 (assembly GCA_002011685.1). Classification (GTDB taxonomy): domain Bacteria; phylum Zhuqueibacterota; class JdFR-76; order JdFR-76; family JdFR-76; genus JdFR-76. Next base: position 3,063 of record MTOL01000278.1, on the reverse strand, counting down.
CTGGGCAACTCCCTGATTAAAACGAAAACCAAACCGAATTGCTACCACATCCTTTAGCCACATTTCCAGCCCGGCAGACTCAAAGGATTCGCCGCGAATCCCATCATACCCAATGTCTGCCACTAGAATAGAATTCAACCAACGGTTGAAATAGAGTTTATACCCTGCGCCAGCGCATATCAAAAGTGGTAATTTTTCTTTGGCGCTAAGAGAATGCAGAGGGGGACCCAAATTTTGAACCGTTATTCCAAAAGAAAAGGGGTCACGGACATAAAGCATGCCGGCATCTGCCGCTATTCCGGAGAAGGTGTAAGGTCCCAATTTCCTCTGGATCCATTTTGCCGTTCCACCAAAGTAAAAGAACGGATGAACTTTTCGGGCCATTCCCACTCCCAACATAAGATCGCGGTATTCCCCCGGAGGCAACTCACCTTCCGTATTGTCCCAAGGCGGACACCAAAGCTGTACTCCAAAAACGCCAAGACGAAACCGATCCCACCAGTTTGGGAATACAACGCTAAAGCTTTCAAGTTGCAGATCCGCCAGCCAGTTATTGTGCATAAAATTCACCTTCCAATCTGACATCAGCCCGAGGCCAGCAGGATTCCAGAAAAGCGCATTCTCATCATCTGCCAAACCGGAAAAGGCGCCTCCCAGGGCAAACTGCCGGGCTCCTGTCCGGATCTTCAAAAAATCTGCCCCCGAAGTTCTGGAAGATTGGCCCAAAAGTACCCCTTGAAAGATCATAGAAAGCATCAGCAAAAGGACACAGCACACACTCCTTGCACTTGGAGAGCACATGGTGTTTCCTCGTTTTGTTTCCCGGCTGCCAAAATCCACGTGCTATTTTTTTCCGTCCTTATAAAATTACTGAGGATTTTCTGAAATAATGTGATAAACGAAAAATATAAATCCAGGGTCAGCCGGCCCCGTTATATCCGCCTTACAAGTCTAAATCGCCTTTCCAATTTCGCAAAAATCCCTCATTATAGAAGAGGAATCCAAAAGATATTCACCGGATCACGAGCAATTTTTTTACGTTAACCCTTCTGCCTGGGGATTCAAGACAGATCAGGTATAGTCCGGAATTTACATTTTGGCCTTGTCCGTCCTTGCCATCCCACGTTAACCGAATCTTTCCAGGGTCGGTCATAGAATTATAAAGTTCGCAAACCAACTCACCGGCAACGTTGTATATCCTAATGCGCGCATTCCCCCGTTTCCTAACACTGAAGGTGATCTCCACACTCTCCCCCCGTGCAAGCTCCAGATGGTTGCGGTCAACCTCGAAATATTCCTCCGCTTTCACAAGAAAAAGTGCCTCAACCTCATCTCTCCCATTGGCTAGATCTTCTCCAGAAAAAATGAGCCTATGCTCTCCAATCTGTTCCGGTATGAACGAAAAGGACGTATCCCGCATGCTCCTGTCAGGCCAGAAACGAAAAGTATGGCCTTCTGGATAAATCTGGACCTCTCCCCAGGACAATGCACGATTCCACAAACACTGAATCTGAAAAGTATTCCTTAAATTAGCCACAGCAGGGTCAACCACAACGTGCAATTTCAGCCAAACGCCCTCCACAACTGTCCTATCCACTCCCCATGCCCTCTCGCCTTCCACCGAAACAATAGCTGCACGGTGAAAAAGAGTTAATTCACCTCCCGGAAGATGATCCATATCCGCAATTTTAATCCTGACCGTATCCTCATTCATTTCCCCCGGGATCAAGTCACCAACCTCCCAACTTATTACCCCGGAACCTAACCGCCGAACCGTTCCAGCACTGACAGAAAGTAGCTCCGTATAATCCGGAATCGTGTCTATGATCACGCATTTTAAAGCATCAGAATTTCCTGTGTTTCCGTACCGGATATGGTATTCCAATATCTGGCCCGGTTCCGCCCTATCCACCTCATCACTTATCGCCAAAATGAGAGAGACATGCTCCAGTACCACTACTGTATCCGTTTTTACTTCACCCTGATTCCCCACATGATCTACCGCATAATAACGAACATAATACACTCCTGGATTGTTCGGTATTGTTATACGATCCTGTTCCACTCTCGGGACCGAATCCGGGCTGCTAAATACTCCAAGATATATCGCAGCTACGCCACTCCCTTCTCCATCCGTTGCACCAAATACCCGAACTGTCTGGCGGCCGCTGTGTACCGTATCAGGAGCATCGCTCGTATATCCCACAGGTGGAGTTCCATCAACACATAACGTATCTNCCATCATGTTCTGATGACCGGCACTATCCCTTAATACGACGGATACCACATACCGNCCATCCGAAATGTTCGACAGTTGTAAATCTAATTCTACATTCTCTGCGAGCCCCCCGGGNAGTCCCCGCTTTCGGAGGGTGTCCGATAACATCTGAGAAAATAAGATCAGTTCCTTGGGATATAATTCNCCATACCATAATCGAATTCTTGCTACCGTATCTATTCGCGGATTATACCATTTTCCGTCATAAACGGCATTCACAAATTCCAAAGAATCAAGTTTGGGTGGTACCGTGTCCACCACAAACCGCCGGACCTCCGAATACGGACCCCACACCTCCCCATCCCANGCCCGCACACGCCAGTACCAACGGCCGTCAGAAAGGGGACTTGGTAGACTAAGGCTCACANTCCCNCCCCCCTGTGGCACAGGAGGCCGAGGTGTGAAAACCCTCGGGTCGTCGGCGGAATCAAAGGTCAGNACCTCACTCGTGAAATCCGCAGCACCGGAAAGCTCCACGGCGAAATGNAATGCATCCCCGTCGCTGTCGGGAGGAACGGTAAACACAAGGGCAAACACGCCGGTGTCCAGAAAGGTCTCGTTCGCCGGGTACTGGAGTGCTACGGCCCCAGGTGGCCGGTTTGGGGGCACAATCCGCACGGTCGCGTCCATCGTGCTGATCGCAAAGGGTATCCCACTCGTGTCGGTTCCTGAAGGGGAAACGATCCGAAAATGGATCAGCGTACCCTCAGGCGTCGCAGGGTCGGTGATCCACTGCATCCGGGCCACCTCCCCGTAGCCGTCCGCCCACTCTCCCCCCCCAATTC
>MTOL01000279.1 GCA_002011685.1 Deferribacteres bacterium JdFR-76 | reverse complement strand
GACGGTGTTTTCAGCGTAGCGGGATTGCAGAAGCTGCCACCCGCGAAGGGGCCACCGTTTTGTTGCCCGAACGTAGACATTTTGTGCGGACCGATCTTCACGGCGAATTCATCGGTATTTGGCCTGTGCTGCGGCCAGTACTGGAAGTCGACAAAATCATCAATCTACCCATCGCCAAACATCATAGTCTCACATCGGTGACTCTGGGCATGAAAAACTGGTACGGGATCATCGGTGGGGAACGCCACACTCTTCACCAGAGAATCCATGAGAGCATTGTAGACCTGGCTGATTTTGTGCGGCCCAATCTTACCATATTGGATGCGTACCGGATTCTGAAACGGGGAGGGCCTACCGGGGGAAGCCTCCGCTACGTCGAGGAACGGCAGATCCTGGTGGCAGGTACCGACCCGGTTGCCGTTGATGCCTGGGCGGCATGGACTTTCTGGAGTATCGCTCCGGAAAAACTGCGCTTTCTTACCCTTGGAAAAGTGAGGGGGCTGGGAGAGTTCGATTTACAGAGAGTCCGGATCGCTCAGTTTGATCTTGCTTCCTGAAGAGCGGAAAATCTGTGCCGGTACTGAAAAAACGGACAGGCTGCTATGACCCAGAAATCGTTGCGTATCTGGAGGCGTGGTTCCCAGATTCTTTTCTTTGCTCTTTTCCTGTTTTTGCTGATTCAGACCCAGTACAGGGGATCGCTCAAATCGGCCGAACAAGAAATCCGGCTCTCTTATCCGGTCCAGATTTTTCTGGAATTTGATCCTTTTGTGGCAATTACCAATATTCTGGCCACTGGGGCCCTCTACAGGAACCTTTTTTTGGCGATCTTTCTGATTATCCTTACGCTTTTTCTGGGGCGATTCTTTTGCGGGTGGATCTGTCCGCTGGGAACCCTGAATCATTTTTTTAGCTGGCTTCATTCTGAGACGAAAATTGGGATTCGTAGAATCCATCTGCAGCGCTACAAAAAATGGCAGGTGACCAAATATTTCCTGCTTATTATTGCCCTGGTGCTGGCTATTTTCGGGTCTGTCTGGTTTCTTGCCCTGGACCCAATTTCACTGACGGTGCGATCGTTCACTGTGGCAGTTTTCCCCGGGCTGGAAGTGATTGTGGACACATTTCAATCTTTCTTCTACTCCATTAACTTTTATCCGCTCCAGCTCATGGGGGAGATCCTTTCTTATGGTTTTGGAAAGTTCATCTTTGGTTTCCGTCCGCTTTTTTTCCGGCAGAGTGTGCTAATTGGCATTCTTTTCGGGGTTATTTTGCTGGCCAATTTCCGCGTGACGCGGTTTTGGTGCCGCGCACTGTGTCCGCTGGGAGCGCTGCTGGGGTTTCTTTCCCGCTGGTCGATTCTGGGCTTGGAGAAGCAGCCTTCACGGTGTACAGACTGCAATCTTTGCCTGTTTGACTGCCAGGGGGGCGATGATCCCATTCCCGGTGCGAAATGGCGGAAAGCGGAATGTCATTTGTGCTTCAACTGTGTTGCAAGTTGTGAGGAANGTGCGCTGAAATTTACGTGGTTTCCAGGCGGGGCTNCCACGATCGAGACGGTAGATTTAAAGCGGCGAAAGCTGCTGCGTGGGGCGCTGGCTGGAGCAGTGTTGTTTCCGGTTTTGCGAAGCAGTGTGAGTTACGAGGCGGAGGTTAGTCCCTGGCGGATCCGCCCGCCTGGCGCCCTGGATGAGGAGAATTTTTTGGAACGCTGCATCCGCTGTGGAGAATGCATGAAAGTCTGTCCCAATAACGCCCTGCATCCGGCACTAACGGAGGCAGGTCTGGAAGGGCTGTGGACACCGGTTCTTGTGCCCAAGATCGGCTACTGTGAGCCGAGCTGTGTACTCTGCGGCCAGGTGTGTCCTACCGGTGCCATTTGGGAAATTAGCCAGGATGAGAAGCTGGGCTATTTGTCCCCGAGGGTAAAGGATAAGACCCGGCAACCGGTTCGCATCGGTACGGCGTTCGTGGACCGGGGGCGGTGTCTGCCCTGGGCCATGGCCAGAGAATGCATTGTTTGTGAAGAATGGTGTCCAATTTCACCTAAGGCGATATATCTGGAAGAAGCGGTGGTGCTTAATTCGGAAGGCAAACCGGTGCGTGTGCGGCGTCCATATGTAGACCCGGAACGGTGCACCGGATGCGGAGCGTGCGAATACGCTTGTCCCGTCAAAGACCGCTCTGCTATTTATGTGACCAGTGTCGGAGAAAGCCGTTCGAGAAAAAATCAGTTTATTCTGGAAAAGAGGAGGAGGGAATGAAAAGAACGTCAGTGTGGGCAATTCTGCTTGTGGCCGGTGTTCTGCTGGCAGGATGCTCAAAACCGGTCGAGGAAAGAATACTTCCGGCTCCGGGAAGTATTCCTGGTTTGGAAGGCAGAGGAAAAGCGAAAGTTTACGGCAAAGAAGATCTATGGGAGTACATGGATGGAGGAGCCGAGCATTACCTGAAAAAGGGATTTGTGCGGTTGTTTACCCGCAATTACCGCCTTCCTGGGGACGTCCGTCTCACCGTGGATATTTTTGAGCTGGAAAAGCCAGAATACGCAAGTGAGCTGTTTCAGGAAGAAGGTCCGGCTGACAGCCTGGAAGTAGGCATTGGTGAAGGCAGCATTTTGCTACAGGGAAGCCTTGTATTCTATCGGAACCGTTTTCTGGTACGTGTTACAAGCGTCGAAGAGAGCCAAAAATTTGAGCGCGTATTGAGCGACCTGGGAGCGATTATTGATCGAAATATCCGGAAAATAATGTAACATTTTGCGTGGTTGCCCACCGGCAGAAACGCCGGTTGGGTTGAAAAGGAAAGGATCTATTGTTGCGGGCCGGACGGACGGTTACGGAAAAATGTTTGATTCTGTTTTTTACAGGGAATGGTGAAAATAGGAATCAAAGCGAAAAATGAATTCTCTTAAATTCTGGATTATCCTCGTTCTTGTTCTGCTGCTGGCTGCTGGCCTGAAACAGATGAAAAAAGTGAGGGGGGAACTGCGCCGTCGTAGGAAACGCGTACTGGAGCGTTTTCGCGACAGACAGAGACATGAAGAATGATACACCGAGATCCTGGGGGAATGAAATTGGGGCCTCCGATGAAGGGGAAAATGAAACAACGCAACAGTCCCGTTAATAAAGAATGAACCGAAAAAAAGTGGCTTTCCCCCTCATTTTTTCAGCTTCCGTTCAACATCGGATAGTATGATTAATGTTGAAATAATCTCGCTTTACGGCGATGTATGTGCCTGTCATCGCTTGCGATATACACGGATACCTGTCTCGCAAGAGCTACGTGCACGGCAGTGGCACGTACGAGTTTGCTCCAGCTGACAGCGGAGGGGGGCTGGATGATCCACATGGATGTTGTTTTTGTCAGTCCCGGTGGCCGTCCAATTTGCGGGCTGGTTTCTAAGATGCCTTCGCGGACTGAATGAATGCAGCGATGCGAATTCACTTCAAAAGTTCTTCCGGGCCCGACATGCGGTGCATTCTGAAATGGATAAGGTGGTGGTGCAACCGAATCCGCCCATCGGAAATCCCGATAAACTCCCCGTGCAGGGCCGATTTGTCATGATTTTTTCCCCCGGTTGGTTTGGACCCTTGTTTGCCTGGAGCCGGTTCTTTTTGAGCATTCCAAGATCCGGCGTTCTGCCTCCGCGTAAGGACGCTCGATCGGGTTCAGGCAGAGAGGGTTGGACATTTTCTGACCATTTGTATTTTTTTCGTTGAATTGGATCAGACGTTTCAGGGAGATAAACAACAATCCTGTGCACGCCAATTCCTGGCTGGCCGGCGGTTCTCTGACTTTTCTTTTAGCAGTGGTGACACAGGGTGTACACCCTCCGTGAAAACCGGATTTCAGCCCCGGAAAGTAGAGGAGCAGACAAATCGAGTCAAAATCATTTTTTTCCGGCTACGGTGATTTGATTTCCATTGAATTTGTACTTGTTTTATGGCGTTGATGTGCGTAAAATGATAAAAAATATTCATCGGGAAACTATCTAAATCCGTGCGGGGCAAATATCGAATATTGAAAATACTGGCCTTTTTGGGGGGAATTCTGGTTGCCGGGGGAGTAAAGTGGGTTCTTTGTGCTCAGACGTTACCTCCAGAACTTGAACGCATTGTCAACAAATTGGAAACAAAGTTTGGACTGAAATCCGGTGAAATGGCCATTGTAGTCCTTATTTCTGAACAGCGCCTTTACCTTTTGAAAGACGGGAAAATTCTCCGGAAATATGCAGTGTCAACGTCGAAGTACGGAATAGGAAAGCGGGCTGGAAGTTACAAAACGCCCCTTGGTACGCACCGCATCGAGAAAAAAATCGGGGGAAATGCGAAAATGGGAGAAATATTCGTGGCCCGACAACGGACGGGGAAGGTTGCGGAGATCTACACAGATAGTTCGGAAACGGGGCTGGATCTTGTGACGACACGAATCTTATGGTTGCGGGGCTTGGAGCCCGGAGTGAATGCTGGGGATGGGATTGATTCGTTTTCACGGTGTATTTACATCCATGGAACTCACGAGGAAGGTCTCATTGGCCGCCCTGCCTCAAAAGGCTGTATCCGTATGAAAAACCGCGATATTATTGAACTGTTTAAAATAGTGCCTGTGGGAACCCTGGTGGAAATTCACAAATAAATAATTCGCGAATTTGTTTTGGGAGGATTGCTTTTCTTGTTGAAGTACCTATTCAGGAGTTCCGGGCAGGAAAAACAGCTTGATGATTTGAAAGGTTTTTTTGCAGGGCCAAACCGCGNTTGCCCGGGATTGGGCAAAAATTAGGAAGCGGGTTCGTAAATTGAATCAGTGTTTTTTAGTGNGAGATTTTACTTCCGTTTCCCACTCATTTGGATTTAACAGTGGCGGTATTGGATGTTTGAAGGCTGTCAAGGATCATCTTCGCCTCTTCCAGTACATTCAGCCAGCGTTCCGGATGATTCTGGTAATAGTGCAGTATCCGCTCGAAGGTCTCTTGGTCAAGTTTGTATTTTCTGTAGAGAGAGCGGAGCGCAGCTTCGCGTTGTTTGCGGGGGGCCAAACTATTTTGCAGCAAAAGAGACCGGGCGTAGAGCTGGGCAAACTCTCTCGCGGATAGATCCGGCAGGTTTTCATCTGGGGATTCCTTACCGCAGCCAGCCTGGAAGGCGGCCAGCAATACCAAAACGAAAAAGAGTCTTGCCGCTTTTTTTATCAACGTAGCATGCCTCCGTCCAGTTGTTTTTGAAGAACGTTTCGGTTTAATCAACCCTGAGAGGTTCTAAAAAGTTCCTGCCGATTTCAGTTTAATCGAAGCGGAGCCTCGGCCAGACACGAACCAGGCCGAACCCGCTCAACGAGGAGGCGGCCAGGGCCACAACGGCCGGGAACGTGTTTCCGTAAATTAAAAATCCCATGCCGAAAAGAAAGCCGTACACAAGAATGAGGCCGAGGAAAACGCACAGCAATTCCGTTGGCAGGTTCCACTCGAGTGGCAAACGCTTTGCATCCGGTTCGTCCGCCAGGTACGGGTGAATCGCTCTCCAACCGGGGCCACCGGGATAGACCTTCTTGTAAAATTGCACCAGAATTTTTGGATCTGTGGGTGGGGTGAGCAGTGTTACGCTGATCCAGCCTGCGGTCGTAATGAAAACGCCGAGCACCAGCCGTTGCCATTCGATCAGTTTGGGCAGTCCGAGGGCCGGATAAATCATCTCGAAGAACACGGCCACCAGAAACGAAATGATCATTGCGGAGATTTCGCTGGCGGCATTAATTCGCCACCAGAACCAGCGCAGCAGAAAGAGCAACCCCGTTCCTGCACCGATTTGCAGCATGATGTGGAAAGCCTGCAGGGCATTGCTGAGAAAAAGTGCGAGGATGGCTGCCAGTACCATCAGCAAAAAAGTTGAAACGCGCCCGGTGAAAACCAGCTCCTTTTCCGATGCATCGGGTTTTACAAACCGTTTGTAGAAATCGTTGACGATGTACGAAGCGCCCCAGTTCAGATGTGTGGAAATCGTAGACATCACTGCGGCCACAAGGGAAGCGATCATCAGCCCCATCAATCCGGGAGGGAGGAATGTGAGCATGGCAGGATATGCCAGATCGTGGCGCAGAATGTCTTTGGGAATATTGGGGAACGCCTTCTGCAGATCGCCGAGCTGGGGGAAAACGACGAGGGAGCCGAGAGCCACCAGAATCCAGGGCCAGGGCCGGAGCGCATAATGAGCGATGTTGAATAGAAGGGTTGCCGCCACCGCATGGCGTTCATTTTTGGCTGCCAGCATGCGCTGGGCAATGTATCCGCCGCCGCCGGGTTCAGCACCTGGATACCAGACGCTCCACCACTGGACCAGCAGAGGAATCAAAAAGACGGTAAGTACAAGGGAAGAATTTGAGAAATCCGGAAGCAGTGATATGCTTTTTGAAACATTGGGATGGTGAAGGAGCTGCGAGAGTCCACCCACCTGTGGCAACCGCACAACGATGATGGCAGCAGCAACGGAACCGACCATGGCCATGAAGAATTGCAGAAAGTCGGTAATGAGAACGCCACGCAGGCCGCCTAGCATGGAGTAGATCACTACGATGGCGGAAATAAGCGAAACGCTCCAGAGAGGTGAAATTCCCAGCATCACACCGCCAATTTTGATGGCAGCAAGTAGAACAGTGGCCATAATGATGACGTTGAAAAATACGCCCAGATAGAGGGCCCGAAATCCTCTGAGAAATGCGGCTGCCTTACCGCTGTAGCGCAATTCATAAAATTCAATGTCGGTAAGCACGCTGGAACGGCGCCACAATTTTGCATATACGAATACCGTCGTCATTCCGGTCAACAAAAAGGCCCACCAGAGCCAGTTTCCGGCCACTCCGTGCTGGCGGACCATATCGGTAACAAGGTTTGGTGTATCTGCCGAAAAGGTGGTGGCGACCATAGAAATACCCAGGAGCCACCATGGCATAGCCCGCCCCGAGGCGAAATATTCCGCGGAACTCTCTCCCGATTTCTTGCTTACTGCAAGTCCAATGATGAGTGAGATAGCGAAAAATGCAAAAACTACCGCCCAGTCAACCCAGAGTAGTTTCATCGGAACGCTCCAGTGATCGGTTTGGACGTTATTACATTGTTATTTCCGCCAATTTTTGATGATACCGGACATAGCCTTGTTCCCATGGCGACGGTAGGGGGGGACGGATAGCTGACAGCGAGCCGTCGGTGTGAATGGTAACGGAATGGGTGGCCAGCTGCTTTAGACCTACGAGCCAGAGGGAGATTTTCCCATGCCAGCCGGCTGAGGAACGGTCCAATTTGATCTGGATGGTAGCATTGCGGCTTGAAGGATCAACTTTAAATTTCAACCACCGCCACGCTCGCTTTTGTTCATGGAGGGAGGAAGGAACCCTTTTCCCATCCAGCTTCACCTGACAGGCAGGGAAATCAGACACAGTGGATTGCGCTTTTGTCTCCAGAAGAACGGCGATCTCCGTTTTTCTGCTTTCTTCGGGCAGGTTCAGTACCACCGAAAACATGCGCCGATCGCTTTTCTTTTGCATGCTTTTCACTACAGCCCATACGTCGCCGTTTCTTGCAGCACGCAAAGCGTCTGCCAATTCGGGCAGTGCAATAGATTTTCCATTCAGCTGAATTTGCTGAATGCGTTCAGCATTCAGCAAATGCACCGATTTGCCGCGCGCCAGGGTGAGAAAATAGGCGTTTCCTTGTTTTTTCACATCTGTAATGATCACACCAGAAATTACTGGCAATGGGGCCTGATCGAGGGGATAGATTTCGTAAACCGCCGTTTCGTATCCCGAAAGTTCTAAGGTGAGGATTCCACCTTCTGAATAAATACCCGGAAGGAAGCGGCGGACCGGGTAAATCTGTTCCACAATCAGGGAATTTGCACGGGGATTCAAGCCATAAGCGGCCGAAAGGGGCACCCGCAAATGTGCGGGCTCGATATAGGGATTGCGGGCTGCCACAATCCCACGGTCACCTCTAAAATGAACGTAGCCGTATGCTTCACGGTTGCCGGGGTCGCCGCCGATCATTTCCGTGTTCATAAGAATGGGAAATCGGTCTTTGGCCCAGCGGATAGATTGGGCAATGGCCAGCCATTCGCCATCTGTTAGCAGATCCGGCGAGATGTAGAGTTCCCACATGCTCACGCCGCGCGCAAAATAAAGGACTGCGTTGTCTGTAAACTTGTCGAGAGGTTCGGTTTCTCCCCCCAGCTTTTGCAAATTGCCTTTGATAATGCCATGGGTCATAAGATTGGCGATGGGAAACCAGAACCCCTTCCGGCGGAAATCATCGTAGAGGACGTAATCGCGGTATGTCATAGCGGCGTCCCGCTTACTGATTGATGGCACATTGGCATATCCGTAATCATAGCCTTGCATCCAGATCTGATTGGCGTAAAGGAGCCACCAGGGACTTAGCCAGGTCCCAGATGTGATATTGAGAAATACTTCTGGAGAAGCCAAACGGACTGTTTTACAGAGCTCTGCCACCGCCTTCAAAATGGCTCTGCGTGAGTAAAGACCGATGGGATGACCGTGGTCCGGTTCGTTGCATGAGAACTGGATGCCATCCCATTTAAAATAACGGATACCATCATTGACGACATTGTCGAGTACACGTCTTTTGAAAAGTTGAAAGTAGTTTTTGCCGGCAAGACACATTTGTGTGCCTACGGTTTCATAACCCTGCTCTTTCATCCAGCCCACCCGCCAGTTGCGGTGGGAATATCCACCAATCGGACCATACCAGATACCCAGGTGGGTGGAATCTTTTTCAAGCTCTTCGGCGATAGGGACCAGTCCGTTGGGGAACTGATCGGGGTTCAACTGCCAATCGCTGCGGTAAATATCCCACCCATCATCCAGCACAAAAGCATCAAAGTGGATGCCAAATGGTTGAATCATATTTTTGCGAAACAGCCCAATAATTCGCCGGACATTCTCCTCGTTCATGACGGCTGTGGGGTCGGAAACCATTTCTGGAGCCCGGAGATCGTACCAGCTATTATACAGCAGATAAGGTCGCAAAGGGGCCACGCGGATGCGATCGAGATATTGCCAGAAGGCCCGTTTTATATGGCCATCTTCTGCAAAACCGATGACGAGCCAACTCGTGCAAACACCGGCTGAATCGATCCGCTCTCCGACCAGCTCAAAACCCTTCAGAAAAAAGCCCTTGTTTTTCTTTTTCAAAATTGTGGTGGCAGCAGGATATTCAATACCCAAAAAAATCCCGCCTTTTCCAATACGAAAAGCAACGGGCTGGCCAAATCCTCCGGTTTTAACCGGAGTCACCTGCCGGAGATCGGTAAGAATTAAATTCGTCTTATGAAGAAAATGGGAACGGTTAGATGGATCTTTAATGATCAATCGCTTCCGGAGGAAAAAATCATCCTTGCCCAGCCGATACTGGATGGATAAATGGAAGGGATTGTGGATTCCTCTAAAATTCAGAAGAAGATTTTGAACCTGACCCAGGGTGTCGAACGAGGCAGAGACCCATTTGAACTGCAACTTGCTGAGGGAAACGGGATTTTCTGCGTTGTTGTCTTTTCCGGGAGCTCTCCATCCAGACCACTGGATTATGAATGAGAAATCACCCGAATGGACAAATGGCGAGGAAGAGGTTGCTCTAAGCGATTCCTGATAGAGACCGGAATCCTGGAGAACGATGCTGTAAATAATATGGCTGTTTTTTAACTGGAAGACACTCTGTTTTTTTTCGGCAGCATTCAGTGAGGTGAGGAAGACCAGCAAAGTTACCACAAAAAATGTCAAACGGTGCAGCGGCGTGGGCGGGACAGCACGTTTCATGGACAGCCTCCCAGAATTTGTTGAGGTAAACAACAAATTTTCTGTTAATTTAAGATTTGCGGCAAGAATTGCAATAAAAAGTTGAAAAAGTGAGGAAGGCNAAAAATCCACGGCGCATTAAACCCTGCCATGATTCCTTTGGGATGTTGCCTTTTGCGGTATATTGTNGCACGGCGATTGCCCGTGGTCAATGATGATTTTTGCCCGTATGCGTCCGAAAAGGTTTTCTGTCCAAAATTATATCTGTGCATATTGAGGAAATTCAAGTATTTACTGTCCGGTATTTGTCCGAAAAAGAAGACCTCATT
>MTOL01000140.1 GCA_002011685.1 Deferribacteres bacterium JdFR-76 | reverse complement strand
GGTCAGGCCGCAGATCATTCCCGAAAGGCGCGTCCGGCCACCGTTCTGGATGTTGGCCAGGGTGCGTACTGTGGAACCTGCTCCTGGCAGACCGCCAAAGACACTGGCGATCATGTTGCCAAGGCCCTGTCCGATCAATTCTTGATTGCTTTTGTGGCGCGTTTTGGTAACCACGTCGGCCACCAGGGATGTGAGCAGTGAGTCGATGGCACCCAGCAGGCCCAATGTAAAAGCAGGGGCGAGCAAGCTGAGCCAGACGGACCGGTCCATTTCCGGGATGAGGCCAAGAAAACGCTGACCCATGGTGGGCAAAGGAAGTTTTGCCGGGAGATTTCCGATGATGAAAGAATTGCCTTCCACCTGAAGAAGTTCGGGCCGCCCAAGAAAACCGATGACGAAGTACGTGGCCATCCCTACGACCAGACCAAGAAGTGCTCCCGGAACGTTTTTCAGCAGTTTGGGACCCAATACGACGGCCAGAACAGTGGAAAATCCCACGGTGACACTGATCCATGAGGGGGTGGCTCCGCCTGAGAAAAGGTCGAACACGCTCTGATCAGATCGGAGGCCCAGAAAAGGCTTTACCTGGCTGAGGAAGATGATAAGAGCCACACCGTTCATAAAGCCGGCAATAACCGGATAAGGGATGTATTTGATTAATTTTCCGCCACCGCTGAGCCCAATCAGGACCTGGACCAGTCCGCCCAGCAGTACAGCAAAGAACACCAGAGTGAGGATGGTCTGAATTTCCTCCGGCGAAGAGGAGGGCGTAAGATGTTTCATCTGCAGCTGAGCCGCAATCATGGAGGCGATCATTACGCTCATGGGGCCTGTTGGGCCGGTAATCTGTGTCGGAGTTCCACCGAACAGGGATGCGAAAAAGCTGGTGAAGATGGCTCCGTACAAACAGGCCAGTGCACCCATGCTGGCGTATGTGGGACCAAGCGGAGCGAATGCTACAATACCGAAAGCCAGAGCAAGGGGCAACGCAATGATAGAGGAGGACATCCCACCAAAAAGATCCCCCTTCCAGTTCCAGAAAATCTTTTTAAACATAACCGGTTTCCTCATTTGTTGTGATCAGGTATTCGCCGTGAGCGAGAGGTGCAGGTTTTGTTTTCAAATTAATATGCCAAACAGGTTGGGTCAATAAAAGAATTTGCACCTGTCAATTTTTTGCAGGGAATGGCGCAAAAATTCCCTAAAAGCAATGCTGAGAGTGGTAGGAACAGGATACAAATGAAATATTTTCGCCTGCGTTCTATTCGGGAAACGCGCCAGAGCGGAACGAAGTTAGAATTCTGTACCTGGATTTTGTGAAAAAGATGCGGGATTTTGGGCCGTATGGAAAAAGTACGGAATTGTCAGCAAGATGGTGGGCGGGGGAGGGGCGCTCCACCCGCCAGTTTTCCATCACCTGCAATCGCAGCGCTGGGAGATCTTTTTCAAGAACGAGCTCCAAAATGGAAAACCGATTCACCTGCAGATAAAACCTCTGTGGGCTTTTCCGCCGCTTTTTCCTTTTGTTCCTCCGGGGCCGCTTTCGATTTTTCGGACAGCAAGATAAACAGGACAAATGTCAGCAATACCAGAACCGCAACCATAATGCTCTCCTTTCGGCCGCTCGATTTTTCCAATGTATTTATTTCAAAAGCCGTGCCAGAAATCCTGTAGTGGCGGCTCAAGATGAAATTTAACTGATTGAATATCAAAGGGATCCGGATAGATCGGGAGGAGAAAAGGCAGAGGCGCAGTTTGCTGGAAAGAAAATCGATGAAAATTTAGACAGAATATTTAGGGGGCCTGTAAAATAAGAATAATCATTGGCTTATGGCGATGAATAATTTTACAGTCGGTTTGTGCCTCTTCCACAAATACAGGCCGTGTTGTTGGCAGCTTACAATTTTGCAAACCAAACCGGCCGGATGTACGGCTGGTAAATGGCAAAATGGTCCAGTTAGGGGGACCACGCTAACGAAAAATATCCGGCAGGGAGAAGGGAGATCAGGCGCGTTTTTTCAGGCCGTAGCGCTTGATTTTATTGTAGAGAGTAACACGGTCAATTTCGAGGAGCTCTGCAGCCCGGGTGATATTCCAGCCGGTCTGGTTAAGCACGTCCAGAATATGGTTCTTCTCCACTTCCCGCAAGGCGATGATTTTTTTTCTTTCTTTTGCAGACCTCACCGGGAGATCTTCCAGCACAATACGGGGTGGTTTTCCCACCACCATGGCCCGTTCGATGGCATTTTCCAGTTCGCGGACGTTTCCCGGCCAGTGGTAAGAGCACAAGTACGCCATGGCAGCTTCATCGATGCCCGTAATTTCCTTACGGATGGTTGCCCGGTATTTATTGATAAAATGGTGAACCAGCAAGGGGATATCTTCTTTTCGCTCTCTCAAGGGGGGGACTTCGATGGTGAATACGTTAATGCGGTAAAAAAGATCTTCGCGGAAGTTGCCTTTTTCCACCTCCTCTTCGAGATTTTTGTTGGTGGCACAGATGAGGCGAAAGTCGGAGTGGATCGTCTGGTTGCCTCCAAGGCGGGTGAACTGTTTGGTTTCAATGACCCGGAGGAGGTCGATTTGGGCTTTGGGGCTGATGTCGGCGATTTCGTCCAAAAACAGCGTTCCGCCGTCAGCCAGTTCAATTTTTCCGATCCGGCGGCAGTGGGCTCCTGTGAAGGCACCACGTTCGTGGCCGAACAGCTCGCTTTCCAGCAGGGTTTCGGGCAGCGCTGCGCAGTTGACGGTAATCATTGGCATATTGCGACGGGGGCTGCGTGCATGAATGGCCCGCGCGATGAGCTCCTTGCCCGTTCCGCTTTCGCCGCAGATGAGCACGCTGGAATCGGTGGGCGCTACGGTGTTCACCAGCTCCAAGACTCGGGCCATCGCCGGACTGGAGGCGATGATTTCTTCGGTTTTTACCAGCTCACCGATCTTTTTNTTCAGCTGCCGGTTTTCCACTTTCAGACGGCGCTGTTCCACCGCATTGCGGATTAGATGTTCCAGGTTCTGCAGATCGAAAGGTTTGGTAATATAGTCGAAGGCACCCTGTTTCAAAGCCCGGATGGCGGTGTCCACCGAGGCATAAGCGGTAATGATCACAATAATGGTGTCAGGATCCTTTTTTTGAATTTTGGCCTGCAGTTCCAAGCCGTCCATTCCCGGCATCCGGATATCCAGCAGAACCACGTCCCAGGTGTTTTTTTCAAACATTTCCAGGGCTTCCCGGGCGTTTTTTGCGGTACCCACCTGAAATCCGCTTTCAAGGAACCACTTGCCCAGCGATTCCCGAACCGATGGCTCATCATCCACCACAAGAATGCGGATCGGCCGGGAGGATATGGGAGAATTATTTTTGGAAGATGAGCTCATTTATAAATTAGATCTTAGATTCTTAATATTCGTTTATATATATAACAGATGGTATAATCAATTTCAACAATTAATTAAAATAATCATCATTTCTGATTATAATCAGAATTTTTTGCTTTGCAGATTTTGAGAATATTTTGAAAAATGAATCTTCAATTATTAGACTCATGGTGTTCATGAGTTTAGAGAAATAAAAGTTACTGTCTTTGATATTCTTCTATAAAATTTTGCAAAAAAAATCCCCCTACGTTGAGTAGGGGGATTATGATTTACTTTATGATACTTTTCCTATTTATCTGACGAGAATTAATCTGTTTGAAAATTGCTTATTGCCCATTTTTATTACGCAGATGTAAACTCCTGAAGGCATTGTGTATCCATAATCGTTCGTTCCTTTCCAAACTACTCTATGATAACCCGCTGTTAATTTTTGATCCAGAATTGTAGACACCTTTTTTCCTGTAATGGAATATATTTCGACTGTTACGTGTGTATTTTCAGGAATACCAAACTGTATAGTTGTTTCCGAATTAAATGGATTGGGATAATTTTGTTTTAGGATATATTCTTTTGGGATTGGTGAAACAATTTTTTGTTCATTTTCGATAAGCATCTGTTTCGGTAAGCTTGTCCCTCCAAATGGAATTGTTGTTACTTGGGCAACTTTTACTGTTACCCATTCCGTCGTTCCTTGACCGGGATCTGGGGTATAAACGAATTTATAAATACCTGGAAATAGCTCTGCACTTGATCCAGGAGATGGCCAGTAATATCTCCAACTTCCTCCGATTGATGCTTTGACTGACCCGGTATATACATTGTCTCTTTTTACCAGTCCAGTTTGAAAAACGATTGCACCTGGGACATAGAACCATTTGATTTCATAACTTCCATTAAGGCTCGCTTTGAATTTATAATTTTTTCCGGGAAAGAGTTCTAAGTAGAGCTCCCCTTTACTATTGGTTGTGCCGTGGTATTGCCAATATCTCCCTCCTTGAGAAATAGGTACCCCAGGAATTCCTTGTGCTATATGATTTATAACTTTTATGGTTGCTCTAACCGTCTTAAATATGTAAATCGAATTTGTAGGCTGATACTGCACTTTTTCAACTGAAGCTTGATTATAAGTCATCCTTACTTTTACGTATTCCAATTTGCCATCAAAATCTTTACATACTTTACCGTTTGTCCCAGTAGTGCCTAAAGAACCTAACCATTTGCCGCCAATTGCATAACTAGTATATCCGCCTTTTAAACCGCGTTTGCGATGGTCTTGGAGATATGCTACGATGATACTTTTTTCAATATTATCTCCAGAGCTAATGTTATATTTGAGTACACATCCGAAGAATCTCACCCTGAGATTCTTGACGGGTAATAATTCCATTGAAGGCTTTTTAAATTTTCTCCAAGCTCCCGCTGCATAAACAATATCTCCGCTAAAATGAAGCGTTAGCCTTCCTGTTTGAAATGTAAGAGTGTTCATCTCTTCTGATATTGTAACGTATTTGATCTGGGAGATATAATTATAAGTCATTTTAAATTTATATGGCGATTTTCTCGGAAAAAGTTCTACATCAACAAATCCCCTTATTCCTGTGTAACCATGATGTTGCCAAAACCATCCTCCTTGGTCAACTCGTCCACCTGGATTTTCTTTAATTAGTTCATTTGAATGATTTCTCAATTCTATTCTTAGCAATGCTGTACGCCAAGTGTAGTTCGTTGATTCGAGGTCATTTCTATATTGCTGAACTGTGCCTTGATTGTATGTCATAGCAATTTTTACAAAGTTTGGATTGCTCACAGTGAACCATAAACGACCATTTTCATCCGTTTGACCTGGTATAGAATGCCATGATCCATCTGCCCATTTTGCTTTCCCCCCGGCCAAACCATTTCCATTGTGGTCTAATAAAGTCAGTATGCCTCCGATAAGATTTTTTCCATTAATATCTATCTGAATAATTGCACCGTTGATGTTAAAAGTATATGTACCGGGCATCATGTCCATAAATGGCTTGTGGTACGTGAACCATGTACCAGTGCTAATTCTACCTTTGTATTTTATAATTCCTTTATTAAGAATAGTTACTTTTGTTGTATGGAATGAGACGATTGAACCGTTGTTGACAAATTGCTGTTTTACAGAATATCCTTGATTATACTCAACCCTGAACCACCAGTTTCCGGGAAAAAGTTCCTTAGAAACTTTTCCATCCGATCCAGTCCATCCAAATAAAAACCACGTTCCTGAACTTATTGATCCCCTGTATTTTACTTTAGCACCGCTTATGCCAACGCCCTCAGATGATTTTAATTCGACAGTAATTTTTGAAGTTTGAAATCTAAGCTTCATCGGACTTGAACCAATGAATTCAGATTTAACATCGTGTGTCATATTATATTCTACTCGGAAAAAGTAGTCATATCCGGAAACTAATTCTCTTGACACACTTCCAGTTCCAGATCCATCATTTCCTGTGTATCCGAAAAGAAACCATGTACCTGGACTTATCGGCCCACCTTTATACATTACTTTTGCGCCGTCAATCGGATTTCCATAACTATCGACAAGTTCAATTGTTACCACAGTCGTGCTTTGGGAATAACCTGTTTGATAATATCCCGCCAAAATGAAAAATATGGCCATAATAGCCATGCTTTTGGTAATAAAATTTTGGCATTTCATGGCTAAATCCCTCCCAAATTTTTTACAAATGATTGTATTTATTTGAAAGGAATACTTTTCCCCCGAATTTATTCTTAAAATTGCAAAATGGGAATAAAATTAGAATCCCCTATCCCCTGTATTGTGAAAATAAATTATTTGAATAAATTTGAAAAATGGAGTAGACGGCTGTCCTTATGTTTATTTGCGTTTTTTGCCCCAAATACCCCAAATACCTATGCCAAATAAACCCGAACTGAGGAGAATTAGTGTTGAAGGCTCCGGTATAATCCCATAAGTTCCACTAGGAATATTGAGGATTTGCCCCGCTAAAACTTCGAATTTTTTTATTGATCCATCATTAAATTTAAATTTGTATGATCCTGGCAATAATTCCATCGGATTGCGAAAAGTTATCCAGGAACCAGAGGCATATTGAATGGCAGTTGGTCCATTTACGAGGCCTGTTTGAAAAATTATTGGACTATCTATATCGCCCCATAGAATTTGAGAGGTGTAATTATATTTCATTCTAAATTTATATATTCCTGGAAACATTTGCAAATAAAAATTTCCATTTTTATCTGTATAACCATGCTTTACCCATGGATATGTGCCACCTTGCCAAATTTCACCATTTTGTAAACCTCTACCTCGGTGATCAATTAATCTTATTGTTGCTTCCTGCGTATAAAACATAAAGTTCGGGTTGTTTTTTATATTTTGAACTCTAATTTGATAGCCTTTATTGTATATAATTTTTATTTTTACATTTTCTTTTTCAGAAACATCACCTTGTACCTTACCAGGGCCATTATCCCCAGTATGACCTAAAAAATACCATGTTCCTCCCGGAGCATAGTATACTTTTGCTCCATTGATTGGATTTCCGTAGCTACTGTAAAGAAAAACATTAAATGGAAAAGCATACGATTTTTTAACAAATAAAAATTCCAAAAATATAAGAAGTATCAATAGATTTGATAATTTCCTCATTGTTATATTACCTCCATTTTTTGAGATTTTTTGCTCTAAGAATTGCAAAGATTATGCCAGGTAATTAATGTAATGAATGCATAATTCTTTATTTATTAATGAATTAAATCACGCATGTGTGTTCTAGGAATGAATTTATATTTAGTAATGTCGTCTTTTTTTTCATTTCCGGATTATACGTAATTAATATTTGTTTTTTAATTTCTTACGAATGTCAATAAAATAGACACATTTTATATATTTTGTTTTATAAGGGGACATCGTATCTCCTTATTGCTAAAGATTTGTTTCTTTTTATAGAAATAAGCCTTACCATTTCGTCTTGATTTTACGGCCATTTTTGGCTATATTTGAGCTTGAATTTGAGATGAGGAAGGAGGATGAAACGAGAACCGGTCGAATCGCAGGAAACGAGAGTAGACGATAGAGATCCGTTTCTCTGATAAGTGCACTCATTGTGGGTGCACTTTTTTTGTATCAAACCGAGGGAGGATACCGTTGCAACAGAAACTTGCTACATTGCTGGAACTTCAAAAGATCGATCTCCGCCTCAAGGAGCTGGAGGCGACCCGCGGAGATCTGCCTCAGAAAGTGGAAGAAACGCGCAGCGAGCTGGAAACGGTAGAAAGTACCCTTCAGTCCAAAAAACAGGAGCTGAAAGATACGCGCCTGGAGCGGGAAAAGGTCAAAGTAGATCGTAGTGAGGCCGAAGCCCGGCTGAACAAATACCAGGATCAGCTTCTTAAGGTTCAGACCAACCGCGAATACGATGCCCTCACTCTGGAAA
This sequence comes from Deferribacteres bacterium JdFR-76, assembly GCA_002011685.1. GTDB lineage: Bacteria > Zhuqueibacterota > JdFR-76 > JdFR-76 > JdFR-76 > JdFR-76. Next base: position 2,356 of record MTOL01000140.1, on the reverse strand, counting down.
TCGACATGGTGAAATCGCGCATCGACCAGCTGGAACTGCAGGATTTGGAGCTGGAGGAAAAGGAAGAAGTCCTACAGAAAGAGATTGAAGAGTTGGAATCGAGGCGGAATGTACTGGCTGCCAATCTGGACGCCTATGAGAAGGAGCTACAGGAAAAGCTGAACGTCACCAACCGTGAAGAGGAAAGTCTTCGCCTGCAGCGTCAACAGCTGGTGGCGAAGATTGATCGGCCGATGTACAGCACCTATGAACGCGTTCGCAAAGCGAAAAACGGGCTGGCGGTGGTAGCTGTTCAGCGGAATGCCTGCGGCGGGTGCTATTCTGCCATTCCTCCTCAACGTGTGCTGGAACTGCGCCAGAAAAATAAGTTCATCACCTGTGAGGTGTGCGGCCGCATCCTCATCTGGGATGACAATCAGTCTCCTCAATAACCTGGACGGATGATGCATTTGAAGGCGATTATTGATGGGGCTTCTCGGGGGAATCCCGGTCCCGCCGCAATTGGCATTGTGCTGATGGATGATCATGGTAAAGAGATTCAGCGGTTTTCAAAATTTCTTGGAAAAACTACCAATAATGTTGCAGAATATGAAGCGCTGAAGCACTGTATTCAACTGGTGCGAAGGCTCGGCGGTACTTCTGTAACTATCTGGTCGGACAGTGAACTGCTGGTGAAACAGTTTTTGGGCCAGTACCGGATCAAAAATGAACGGCTGCGCAAACTGGCGGTGGAAATTCGCCGGCAAATCGAAGAGGGAAAACTGGATGTGACAGTTCAGCATGTTCCGCGGACGGAAACCCGGGAAGCGGACCGGCTGGCCAACGAGGCACTGAACCTTGCAGATGTTTCATCGTTGAAAAAATAGAACTGTTCTTTGACTTGATCCAAAGTAAACCAGGCGGTCGCCTCGTCCCGGCAGGGGACGGGGAGGAAAGTCCGAACTCCACAGGGCGGGGTGCTCCCGAAAGGGGAGTTCCCGGTGACGGGAAGGACCCTGCAACAGAAAATACACAGCCAGCTTTCCCGCGGGGAAAGCGGCGAAGGTGAAATGGTGGGGTAAGAGCCCACCGGTCCGGCGGCGACGTCGGGCGTCCGGCACTCCCACCCGGAGCAAGGCCAAGTAGGAGGGGAATCCCGCAAAAGCGGGAGGGAAGTGGCCCGCTTCCCTTGACCCTCGGGTAGGCCGCGTCAGATAAATGACCGCCTCGTCCCGCACCGGCGGGATCAGACAGAATTCGGCTTATCGGTTTACTTTGGATCAATCTTTTCTTTTTTCTTTTCATCTGGAGGCTTATGGACGCTCAGTGGGTTTTGATTAACGACGTTCATCCGGCACGGGTTACCGAATTTGCCCGGGAATTAAGCATCCCACCATCCATTGCCCGTATCCTGCTTAACCGTGGCATCGATTCCTATCAGAAAGCCAAACGTTTTTTCCGTCCCAGTCTGGAAAATCTCTACGATCCTTTCCAGATGGCTGACATGGAAAAAGCCGTTCAGCGGCTGGTTCGGGCCATCCGCAACCGGGAAAGAATCGTCATCTATGGCGATTACGATGTGGATGGAACCACATCCGTTTCCATGCTGTACCTCTTCCTGAAGCAGCTGGGGAACCCACCGCGTTTTTACATTCCGGATCGGCTTCGGGATGGCTATGGGCTGTCGGAACGGGGCATCCGCGAGGTGGCTTCCTGGGGAACAGACCTGGTAATTACGGTGGATTGCGGCATCACCGGAGTGGAAGAGGTGGGTCTGGCCAATCAGCTGGGGATGGATGTGATCATCAGCGACCACCACGAGCCGCCACCTTCTCTGCCGCCGGCCCTGGCGGTGCTGAATCCCAAGCGCGAAGACTGCGGCTACCCGTTTCCGGAACTGGCGGGGGTTGGAGTGGCGTTTAAACTGGTGCAGGCCCTGTGCGATGCCCTGGACCTGGATCCGTTCTGGTACGAAAGGTTTTTGGATCTGGTGGCCATCGGCAGTGCGGCCGATATTGTCCCTCTAGTGGACGAGAACCGGATCCTGGTTCACGAAGGGCTGAACCGGCTGCCGGGGTCGGAAAAAGTGGGGCTGCAGGCTCTGCTGGAGTCTTCCGGCCTGCGGGCGGATTCGATCGGTACAGGGCAGGTGGTGTTTATCCTGGCACCCAGGATCAACGCGGTGGGGCGGCTGGGAAGTGCCGACCGTGCCGTTCACCTGCTCACGGCCACCTCTCAGCAGCAGGCAGCAAATATAGCTGCCATCCTGGAGCAGGAAAATCGCAACCGCCGGGATCTGGATGAGGAGACTTTTGCAGAAGCCGACCGCATGGTGCAGGATCTATACGATCCGGAGCAACACTGGTTTCTGGTTCTG
>MTOL01000139.1 GCA_002011685.1 Deferribacteres bacterium JdFR-76 | reverse complement strand
GCACGAGTACCTTTGCCGGCAGGGCGGCTGGGCCGTAGCGCGGCTTTTGAATCAGACCGGCCAGCCGCATCTCCTGGAAGATGTTGAGGTTGTTGTTACAGGGAGCGCCATCAGCCCCCAGGGAGCAGAGAATCCCTTTTTTCAGGTAGGCTGGAATGTCGGCGATTCCGGAACCGAGCTTCAGGTTGGCGGAAGGGCAATGCAGCACGCGGGTTCCCGTTTCGGCCAGGATGTCCACTTCTTCCGCATCCAGCCAAATACAGTGGGCCAGGCAAAGGCGATCTCCTGTAATTCCCAGCCGATGGTAGTAAGCCACATTTCCCAGACCTGATTGTCTCCGCACCAGATCCACTTCTTTCCGGTTTTCCGAAGCGTGAGTGTGGACAAGTGTTCCGTACTGCCGTGCCAGTTCGGCNGCCTGCTGGAACGTTTCCGGGCGGCAGGAGAGGGCAAACCGCGGAGCCAGATGGACGGTCTGCCGGGCATCCGGAGACCGGTTCCAGGTTTCCGCCAGCTCCTTAAACTGCTGGAGGCTTTCCGCCGGAGGGATTTTTAGCTCTGGGGGAACACCTTCTCCCTCTTCCATGAGGGTTATGCCGATGAAGGCCCGGATTCCTACTTTTTGTGCTTCTTGGAGAAGAATATCGCTGAAACGCACACTACCCATGTCTAGGATGGTGGTTGTGCCACTGCGGATCAGTTCCAGCAGTCCCAGCCGCGCCGATGCAGCCATCGATTCCCGCGTATGAGCGGCTTCCAGCGGCCAGATGCGCTTCCTCAACCAATCCAGGAGATCCAGATCGTTGGCCAGGTTGCGGAACAGGGTCTGGCAAAGGTGAATATGGGTCTGGATAAAGCCTGGCATAACAACCTGGCCGGTTGCGTCGATCTCCACAGCGGCTTTAGCAGAGATGCGGGGAGAAATTTCGGCGATGCGGCTGCCGCGGATCAGTATATCGCCCTGGACGACCGCCGCTTCATCCGCAAGTGTGAGCAGAACGCCGTTCCGGATGAGAATGGAATTATCCAGTTTGTTGCTCCAGCCTGTTTTGGACAATTTTTAGAATTTCGTCTTTCAGTTCGTCCGCCTTTCTCGTTATTTCTTTTGCCCGGTGCAGGGTTTCTTTTCGGAAAACCTCATCTTTGATGCCGGGGAGGTTGATTTTAACGTTCAAGAACGCGCCGTGGACTCCTGCATGTGCCATCAACGTTCCTACTCCCGCATCGCTCACGGCGTTTGGATTTCCTTTTTCGGCCACGATTTTGCAACACTGCATGGCTTCCAGACACTGTTCCATCACCCGGAAGGGGACATTGGTGGCCTCTTTGGTGGCCGCTTCTATAGCCTCTTCCCGGCGTTTTTGGTCTTCTTCGGTCTTTTTGGGTAAACGAAAAGCGGCCATCACCCGGTTAAACGCTTCGGTATCCCTGTCGATGGCGGCCAGCAGCTCCTTTTTAAGCCGCTGGGCTTTGACGGCCACTTCTTCCATTTCCGGCCGCAGATCTTTGAAATTTTTGTGCCCATGCGTAAGGTTGGCCACCATGGAAGCCAGCGATGCGGACAGAGAACCCGCAAGAGCCGAAACGCTGCCGCCTCCAGGAGCCGGGGAGTCCGTGGAGAGTTCGTTGGCGAATTCGAACACCTTCATGCTTGCCAGTGGCCCGTGCGGAGCCCGGAAGCGGTATTCGATGATTTTCTTGTAAGGGTCAAACTCGCCCAAATCATCCAGGCCAAGAGATTTTACGGCGATGTGGATCAGTTCTTCTTCGGGTACGCCGGTGGATTTACCCTGCTTTTGCAGGAAGTACCGTCCTGCTTCCAGAAGGGCATTGAGGGGGATGAGTCCGACAAGCTCGCTGCCTGTAACGCGAAGGCCCAGCTTTTCTGCTTCCACGCAGGTTTCTTCGAATACGCGGTGAACCGGGGTGATTTTGTAGTTTGTGATATTGTAGGACACCTGTGCCTGGCCATATTCTTCAATGTACCATCCCACAGCCTTAACGGCCTTTAGCCGGCCCGGTATTTTGATTGCTTTTCCATTTTCGTCGCGGATGATTTTCCCTTCTGCATCCCGTTTGGCACGTCCGCTTTCCCGAAGGTTCAGGGCAATTTCGTGGGCCAGCTTCCGGTCGCGCGTATTCAGATTGACATTGTAAGCGATAAGAAATTCACGGGCACCGATAACGGTAGCACCCGTTTTTGGGTTGAATTTGTCCGGGCCGAAATCCGGCTTCCATTCTGGGTCTTTCAGTTTTTCCGGCAGTCCTTCGTATTCGCCTTTGCGGATGTCCGCCAGATTTCTCCGTTCGGGCCGGGTGGCAGCCTCTTCGTAGAGGTAGACGGGAATGCCCAGTTCATCTCCCACCCGCCGACCCAGGTCCCGGGCCAGTTGAACGCAGTCTTCCATGGTTACTCCGGATACCGGGACAAATGGACAGACGTCCGTAGCACCGATGCGCGGGTGTTCACCTTTGTGTTTGCTCATATCAATTAGCTCTGCAGCTTTCCGGATCGCTTTGAACGCCGCTTTTTTAACAGCTTCCGGAGAACCGATAAACGTGATTACGGTCCGGTTGGTTGCCTGTCCCGGATCCACATCAAGGAGCATTACCCCCTCTGTCTGTTCGATCTCTTTCGCAATGGCATCGATCACATTGCGGTCGCGGCCTTCGCTGAAATTGGGAACGCATTCGACAATTCGTTCCATGGCTCTTTCTCCTTCAAAACACTTTCCTGGTTCACTTTTCCGGGTTCCGTGTTTGTTCCAGTATGTCTGACGAAGCGCTGAGTGCAATCCCTTAACATATGTGAAAAAATCTGCTGGAAAACCAGCGAAAGTCGGGTCTGAGGGTGAAACGGAAGAATTGTCCGNTCCCTTTCCGGAGGTCTGTCCGTGTCTGGGCACATGCGGTCCGGAAACGGCAGGTATGGGAGAGGAGATCCTTGAATGAGCAGGCGGCATAATNGAGTCTTGACCCTACCAGGTCAGGTCCCGTTTTCTGGAAGCTTCAGCAAAATAGCCCGCAGGAGTTTCTGAAATTTATGGGCAACGGCAGCCGCCACTTCTGTGACTTCTTTGTGGTCCAGTTTTTTGGGGGAGAGCCCGGTAGCGTAATTGGTGATGCAGGAAATACCGAGTACACGCATGCCGAGATGGCGGGCGGCAATAACTTCTGGAATGGTTGACATGGTGGCAGCATCGCCTCCCATCCGCCGCATCATGGATACTTCTGCGGCTGTTTCGTAGGTAGGCCCGGGGCTACCGATCAGGGTGCCACGCCGCAGCATGACCTGTGTTTCCAGAGCAGCCTGTTCTGCCAGGCGCATCAGGTCGGGATCGAAGGGAGCAGACATATCGACGAAACGTTCCTTTGCCTCCTCCAGCCCAAGTTCGGCAAGCGGATTGCGGAAGAAAAGATTGATTTGATCATCGATGAGCATTAGGTCGCCTGGCCGGAACTGCGGGTTTAAACTACCTGCGGCATTGGTAACAATTAGAGATCTGACCCCGAGATTTCCGAGGAGCAAGATGGGGAAAACCACCTGTGCCATGGCGTAGCCTTCGTAAAAGTGGACCCGCCCGCGAATCACAATCTGCTCTTTCTTTCCGATGCGACCGATCACCCATTCTCCTGCGTGGCCGGTAACGGTGGATTGCGGATAGTGGGGAATTTCTTTGGTGGAAATAACCACAGGGTCTTTCAGGAGTCTGGCAAATTGACCCAGGCCTGAACCTAGGATGACAGCCACCGGCGGGTAGTGGCTGCGTTTTTGCCGGAGAAAGCGGCTTGCCTCATCCAGTTTGCGGGTAATTTCCGGGTTCATGGCTGCCTCAAAGGAGCATTCCGGCGATCGTAGCGGTGAGCCAGGATGCCAGGGCTCCGCCGAACATGGCGCGAATGCCCAGCCTGGCCAGGTCCTGGCGCCTCCTGGGTGCAATGCCGCTGATTCCGCCGATCTGAATCGCAATGGAACTAAAATTGGCAAAACCACACAGGGCATAGGTGGCAATGGTATAGGTTCGCGGAGAGATCACGTTTTTCACCTGGGCCAGTTCCACATAGGCCACCATTTCATTGATTGAGATTTTGGTTCCCAGCAGGTTGCCAAATTCAAGCAGATCTTGTTTGGGCACACCCATAAAAAATGAGAGTGGGTAGAAAAGAACGCCGAAGATGTTTTTCAGGCCGAGGTTTGGGTAGCCAAACACACCGCCCAGGAGATGAAGTCCGTAATTGATCATGGCGATCAAGGAAATGAAGGCCATTAGCATAGCTCCCACGTTCAGGGCAAGGCGCAATCCGTCGGCGGCTCCAGCGGCGGCCGCGTCCACGATGTTGGCCGTTTGTTTTTCCACCTTAATGCGTACGCCGCCGGCCGTCATGGGCTGTTCTGTTTCCGGATAGATGATTTTGGCGATGACCAGTGCGGCCGGAGCCGACATTACACTGGCCGCCATCAGATGGCCCGCATCAATACCGAAGCGGACATACGCGGCCATTACGCCGCCGGCTATCGTGGCGAAACCTCCGGTCATAATGGCCATGAGCTCCGACATGGTCATTTTTTCCACATACGGTTTCACCACCAGTGGAGCTTCTGTTTGTCCTACGAAAATGTTGGAGGCGGCAGAGAGCGATTCTGCCCCGCTGGTTTGCATAAATCGGCTCATGATCCAGGCCATGGCTTCAACGATCCGCTGCATAACGCCCAGATGATACAGGACCGACATCAGAGAAGCAAAGAAGATGATGGTTGGCAGAATGTGAAAGGCAAAGATAATTCCGATGTTCACGAATTGCTGGGCTCCGGCATCCCAGAGCTGCATGGGGCCCGGCCCGCCAATCTGTTCCAGGATGTCCGGATCGCCACGATAGATGTTGCCGAAAAGGAAAGATGCACCGGCATCGGTGAAGCTGAGAAGTTTTTCGATGAAAGCGCGGGCAAAGAAGAAAACAGCCTGCCCGGGGCCGGTTTTAAGGATTAGAATTGCGAAAATGAGCTGAAGCACAATGCCCCAGAGTACAGTGCGATAGTTGATCCGTTTTTTATTGTTGGACATCAACCAGGCAAGTCCGAGGATAAAAAAAATGCCGATGAAGCTAATAAGACGGTAGATCATCCGATCATCCTCCTTGGCTCATGGTTTTTTTGGCGGCTTGAAACACTTCCGGCAGCGGGCTTCGTAGATGTCGCGCCCTCCCACTATGACCCGTTCTTCATCCTTGGTAATTCGTTGTGTTCGATTGGCAGGGTTGCCACAGACCATGCAGATGGCCAGCGTTTTGGTGATATACTCGGCCACAGCCAGCAGTTGGGGAATCGGTTCGAAAGGCTCGCCGCGGTAGTCCTGGTCCAACCCGGCGACAATCACACGTTTCCCCTTGTCGGCCAGGGTCTGGCACACGTCTACCAGCTCCATGCCGAAAAACTGTGCCTCATCGATTCCCACCACATCGGCGTCTTCTGCTTTTTCCAGGATTTCCCATGCTGATTCCACCGGAATGGATTCCAGCCGTAGACTGCTATGGGAAACAATTTCATCGGCGCTGTAGCGTGTATCGATTTTCGGTTTGAAAATGCTCACTTTTTGCCGGGCGATCTGAGCACGCCGGAGGCGCCGGATCAGTTCCTCTGTTTTGCCGCTGTACATGCTTCCGCAGATCACTTCAATCCAGCCTACTCCCTTGCGTCGGATAATGTTCATCAACTTCCTCCTTTTTCTTAGAAACCACGGTGAAGTCCAAGCCGCCTTCCGTATTCCTTGACGGCCCACCATTCATCGTACGTTATGCGGCGTCGCAATTCGGGGAACTCTGTGGCCCGATAACAGGGACGATACTGTTCCATAATGTTCACATAAGTGTCTTTTGAGATTTCATGGGCTATAAAGTCCAGGATTCTTTTGGATTCGTCCACAAGCCCTGGCATAACCAGGTGGCGGATGAGGAGCCCCCGGCGGGCCAGACCCTTTGTGTCCACCTGCAGGTCACCAACCTGGCGGTGCATTTCTCGGATGGCGGCTTTGGCAACTTCAAAATAGTCTTTTACGCCCGCGTACCGTTTGGCCGTATCTTCGGACGCGAATTTGAAGTCTGGCATGTAGATGTCTATTATGCCATCCAGAAGTTTGAGCACCTCGAGGGATTCATATCCGCCACAGTTGTACACAATCGGGACGGCCAGCCCGTGGTCCAGCGCAACCGCAATGGCTTCGACCAGCTGCGGGACAAAGTGCGTTGGTGTCACAAAGTTGATGTTGTGGCAGCCTAATTCCTGGAGGGAAATCATCATGCGGGCAATCTGTTCGGCTGTGACCGGCCGGCCTTCGCCCAGGTGGCTGATTTCGTAGTTTTGGCAGAACAGGCAGCGCAAGTTGCAGTGACTCAGAAAGATGGTGCCGGAACCGCCTCGCCCCACCAGTTCAGGTTCTTCTCCAAAATGAGCAAATGCGCTTGATACAACCGGTTGGGCGGTGGCGTTGCAGACGCCCGTTTTTCCCTCGAAGCGCCGGGCCCGGCAATTTCTTGGACACAGCCGACATTCTTTTTGCAGTTCTCGCAGCGCCTCTATTCGGTCTGCCAGTTCTCCGGTCTCATGAAGTGTTCTGGCCAGGGGAACTGCGTCAGATTTTACTGCATGTGTGGGAGCCATGCCAGTCCGAATATCAACCTCCACACGTTTCCGTTTTCAGCCCATTCCAGGAATGATTTCTTCCACAAGAATCCGGGCCGCAATTTCCGGAGGAACAGGATTGATGGAAAAGCCGGATCCCATTTCAAAGCTGCTATAGCTGTGCAGGCGCGGGACGATTTCTATGTGCCAGTGAAAATCCTGATGAATGGTTTTCCAGTAGCCTCGGCGGCGGCTGGCCGAAATGTTGGGCCCGTTGTGCAGGGTCATGATGTAGTCCGGATTTCCCAAGACATCCCGGATTTTCCGGAAGATTTCAATCAGCGTTTCTGCAAGGGCCGGAAGGTGTTCGTTCTGCTCAAAAAACGTTTCGTGTTCTTCGGGTAAAATCCAGATTTCAAACGGGCGGTGTGAGGCAAAAGGAGTAATAGCAAGAAAAACTCCGTCTTCCAGAACCATCCGTTCTTTTTTATCCATCTCCATATGAACGAGGTCGCAATAGATGCATCTTTCTTTGAAATTGAAGTAGGCCTTTGCGTTTTCCAGCTCTATTTTGACGCGGGTTGGCGTAATCGGAGTAGCTAAAATATGGGAATAGGCGTGCTCGAGGGTCGTGCCGGAGGCTTCTCCGTAGTTCTTATGAAGCAGCACATATCGGAAGCGGGGATCTTTTTTGATGGCTAAAATACGGGCTTGAACCGTCTGCAAGACTTTCTCCATGTGGGTGGCGGAAAAATCGGGCACGTTGGAAAAATGGGCCGGGTGTTCGATGAGAATTTCGTGCACGCCAATGCCGCTCACAATGTCATAAATGCCGTACCCCCAGCTTTCCAGCGGACCATGGGGCTGCAGGACCGGGTCGTGATCTGGGATGACGCGCACGTCCCAACCTGGCGTGTTGGGAGCCGTTCCCGGTTTCCGGATAGCGTAGGTTTCCGGTGGGGTTTTGTGTTCGTTTCCTTCGCAGAAAGGGCATTCTCCCGGCTCCTGCGGCGGGGGGGCGGGCTTATTTTTCAGCAGGCTGTGAAAGTTGATCTTCTCCCGTTTTTCGATGATGGTCCAGCGGCCGGATATGGGATCGCGGCGAAGTTCGTTCATGTGGCCCACCAGCTATACCTTAAAGCGGAGCAGGGCTCCGATATGTTCGTGCTTCTCCAGGTACTGCGGGTCTTTTACTCGCACCAGCTCACAGTGTTGGAGGATGGCTGTTTCAATGGCATCCTCGATGATGTCGTGTGATTGAAGCATCTCACTGCCGTCATGGGGGCAGGTTTCTTCGTTAGCGCTCATATAATAACACTGGGGACAATATTTTCCGGGACGGCTGTGATCTTCCGTAACAAAGAGAATCCGTACCTGTCCATTCCATAGTGCCTTCAAGGTATTCTGAAGCCCGAGCACACCCAGTCCGTCCGACCCGGCCTCTTCGAACAGCTGGTTCAAAAGCCGTTCCTGCTGTTTCTTCTCGAAATCTTCGATGGCTTTTTCCACAATGGACTGGATTTCGTCGGGGGTGCGGTCTGGGTCGGCCTGGATGCGAGCAACGATCTTTTCCTGCAGCGTGCTGTGCAGGTGGCGTTCGAATTCGGGGAGGCTTTCTTTTCTGCCTCCGATGATGAGGTAGTGGGCGTGGATACGGTCCTGGAGCGCTTTGGCCGATTCGGCCGTATGTTTGTAATGGCGGTGGACTTTGTCTTCGATAGACCGTTCGATGCGACGTTCGGCCAGGCCATACCAGCCTGCCACCTTCACCCGGCCGGGCACTTCATCCAGGATGGTGGTGTGTTCGATCAGTTCGCCCATAAAGTATTCGAAAAGACGGGCCTTATCGCGGCTTACCAGAATGACCAGATAACGTTTGTTTTCTTCCAGCGTGGCAGCCAGTGGGCGGATGTAGGGCTGCTTGCTCACCACCAGGCGGGGATGAACGGCCTGGGGGAGCTGAAATACTTTCCAGAACTTCAAAGCGCTGCAGCTGAAAATGGCCAAACTTTTGGCCCGGCGACCATCGAACTGGTAGGAAACATAATCACTCAGTTTGTGGAAATCCTCTTCAATGGAATCCAGGGCTTCCTGGCTCAGTCCCATGTTTTCCAGTTCCTGCCGCCGCTGGCGGATCAAATCCTTCAGTTTGATTTCGTAATCACGTTTATTAAACCGTTTGCCGTCCACATTCAGATACAGACTGGTGACAAAATATCCTCCCGCCTGGAATTGGCTCAACTCTTCAAGATCCTTTTTCTGCAGCATACTCACCTCGCCCTCTTGTTGCCACAAAAAAAGGTTTAATCTGTGGCCTGTTGAGCCAGCAGACTAAACCGTGAGAATTTTCAGTAGAATTTTTCGCTTTGATCCCGGTACAGGGATAAACCGTTCAGCATGGCGATTAAATATACCGAAACCCGAAAATAATGTCAACAATTTTGGAATTTAAACGTAATAACGTTTCAGATGCTTGAATGTATTGCGAAAAATGGGGCAAACGAGTCTTGATGGAGAAAGTACAGAACCTTGCAAAAAATTCGGGAGAGCTGCCATGACAAAGGACGGAGCGGGAAACCGGGTGCCTTTTCCTGCCACTCTTTCACAGTGGAAAAAAACCCTCCTGGGGTTCCTGCTAATTCTTCTGGGGCTTGTTTTGCTGCTGGTACAGATGGACATTCTCTGGGATGATGAAGGGGTCAATCTTTTTTTTGCTGGAACTGGATTGCTTCTGGTTCTGGACTATTTTGTGCGGCTGAAAAGATTTCCCTCCAGATCACCCGGCTGGTTCAGGCTTCTGGCCGGGGTTGTTCTGATTGTTCTTTTTCTGGAGCCGTTGGATATTTTTGGAGATTGGTGGCCTCTTTTGCTGATGGCCATAGGGGCAGGACTGATCTTATTTTCTTTGCGCCGGAATGGATCTGGGGAGGAAAATTTCGTCCGGCCAGCGGAGTAGGGGATGGTGCTTCATTACCTCAAAGGCCTCCTCAGGGGTTTTTGCGTGCAAGAGAGCGGCTTCTAGAGGACAGAGCCCGTCCCGGTTCCGGTTCAGAATGCCGGGGACCCGGTTTTGATACCTGCACATCAGGCCGTGTTGATGCAGGAGGGTAACGGCTGGCTGGCTAATGGTTTTGGCGTAGGCGCCGGCGCATTCAAATAAGATGGCAAGCCAGGCCGGCGCCAAGCCGAGAACTTTGTCTGCCAGAAGGGTGCCCCTGGCGTTCTCGTCCAAATCAATCAGCGCTTCTAGCAGAGGTTGTACGCCAGACCCGGTCACGGATCGGAGTACCGTTCCGTTCCGGATGATGGCGGCAGAGAGCCGCGGATTCTCCGCCATGATTTTCTGAGCCAGCCGAAATTGGGATTGATGTGCGCTCATTGACCCGCGTTTTTTCCGGTCTCTCTATTCGCCATATTGCCCGAGATGGTTTCTGATTTTACTGCCATGGCTACGCTGGAAGTCTGGTTGTCCACTGCGGCCACCACCTCTTCTTCCTGTTCTTCTGCCTGCTCGGGAGCCGTGGTAAGCAGTTCGTATTTGTAACGGATGGTCTCGATCAGGTCGTTAACCCGGTCTTCGTTGTTGAG
>MTOL01000138.1 GCA_002011685.1 Deferribacteres bacterium JdFR-76 | reverse complement strand
TTAAAGCCTCTGTAGACATCACCCGCGCTACTGGGATCACCTTTTCGACTTTGCCGGCTATCCCTGTCGCCGAATTTGATGAACTGGTGGGCCGGAAAGGGTGAAAAGCGAAAGTGCGCTCCCTTAAAGCATCCAAAGTGGAAACTGAAAATCACGCCTTTGGTCTCCGGGGGGAAAGGACCTTTCCGGAACAACGGCGAGGTTGAAAACCGATTCCCAAATGTGCAAAAAGATACAACGCAGAAACACCGAAGATGGGTATTTCCNTCAATGGATTCCACGCGATATTTTCTATTGACAATTCATCTAATTTTGTTAAAATTTGGCAAAGGTCATTCCAAAACCGTGTTCATTCAACGCGGGCAAACGAATTGAAGGGGTTTTGCTGTTCTTTCCAGCCCTGAAAAAATAATCAGATTTAAACAGTAGAACTTTCCAGATTCCGTATATTCGCAATGGACTTATTGCTGGGGGGGCATGCGGATCCGGCTTTATCTAAAACCCAGGGATGAGGGGCTTACCTGTATTCCTGTAAACTATCAGTACCCACTGTCGGCCGCCATTTACGCTATTCTGCGCAAGGCGGAACCCTCGTATGCNTCGTTCTTGCACGAAAGAGGGTATACCGCTTTTTCAGGCCGTTCAATGAAGCTGTTCACCTTCTCAAAACTATGGATTCCGGATGTGCGCATTCAGGGAAACCGGCTTGCTGGTTCCGGCCAGCTATGGAAATTGCAAATCAGCAGTCCATTTCAGGAGGAATTTGTGCGCGGGGTTGTTAACGGCCTGTTTTTGCACCGGACCTTGGAAATTGCCGGAAGCGGTTGCAGGGCCCGGTTCGAAATTCAGCAGGTTGAAATGATCCCGACACCGGAGTTCGGCGAAAAAACATTCTTCCGTTGCTTATCTCCAGTGGTGGTAAGCACCATGCACCTGCACCGCGGCAGATTGCATGCCAAATACCTCAGACCCGATGATTCCCGTTATTCAGAACTCATCCGCAAGAATCTCCTTCAGAAATACGAAATCATCCACCGCAAACTTCCCACGGATCAGCGGCTGCGGCTCACCCTGAGCAAAGGTTCAAAACCGCGCTCCCGGTTAATCACAATCAAGGAAGGAACTCCCGATGCCACACACATCCGCGCATTTGAATATCATTTCGCGCTGGAAGGAAACCCGGAGTTGATGAAAATCGCCTGGGAATGTGGACTGGGAGAGCACAATGCGCAGGGATTTGGCATGATTGAAACGCTCCCACAAGGGCCGGATGCTACAGGTGCATCCAAGAGGCAAGCCTAGCCGTCCTGTAAACATTCCAACAAAACCGGGGAGGAAAAATGCTTCATCTGATCACGCAGATCGGTGAAATTGTCAGCGCCGGAGATACAGATGAGCTGCTGGATTTTTTGGTGCAAGAAAGTCAAACCCACCGGTACATAATCGGAATGAACTTCCGAACCAAGGAAGGAAACATTCAATTTGACATGGAAAAAGAAGCGGCCGGACCGCATCTGGACCGGGAAACACTGAAAGAATACGCATTCACGGGCTCCGAAAAGGGCAACCGCCCGCAGTTCTTTCCAACTACGGAAAATCTCAGCTACCTGTTTACGCAGACTCTTCCGAATCTGTTCAAGTTCCTGCCGGATGGTGAGCTGAAGACAAAACTAAAAACGGTCGTAGACCGGTTCTTCGACGTTCAGACCGATGCAAAAGGTCAAAAAGCCACCTACCTGCTCAAACCCGGCACACTTCCCTTTCCTGTAGAGATCCAGAAAAAACATCCCGGGCCGCTGGATGTCAAACAGTACGCAAAAGCGATGGTAGCCGAAACCAAGAAATACATCTCCAGTAAATTTGGAACAAAAAGTCGGGAGGTACTCTATACCGTTCTTGTTGACGGTCAACTTCTGGCGAAAGAGAAGGATTACATCCGCCTACTTTCGCAAAAATCTCTGGAAGAAGCGTTTGAACATTCCCTCTGGGGCAGATGCTCCATCTGCAGCCAGGAAGGAGAGGTTACCCAAAACACCACCCGGTTTATGTTCAAGTTTTACATGACAGACAAGGTAAGCTTCGCTTCACATTTTGATCCGAAAAACTTTTACAAGGCCGTTTCCATCTGTCGGCCGTGCTACCAGAAGTGGCTTTTCGGGGAAAGGTGGATCGCCCGGCATCTTCAGGTCCGGCTGGGGGGGTTCAATCTTTACATTCTTCCTGAGATGCTCTGGCCCATCTCCAGCAAAGAACGGTTGCTTCGTTATTTAAGAGAAATGCCTGACCGGTTTAACGAAATTGCAAGCATCAAGCTTCTGCTCAAAAAAGAAAAAGAAGTTGAACGACTTTTGAAACGAGCGGACCCCATCCCATTCATCTGGAATTTCCTTTTTTTCCGCAAAGCTCAATCTGCTTTCAAAATTCTCCTTTTGATCCGGGAGGTTCCCCCCAGCCGAGTTCAGGAAATTTATCAGGAATTGAATCGAACAGAGCAGTTTCGGGCGGAACATTTCCGGGAGGAAACACAGTTTGATCTCAACCAAATTTATTACATCATTCCTGTCCGCAGATCAGGGAGCGATCACCAGGAATACAGAAAGCTACTCCAGCTCTACTCCAACATCTTTACGGGCGTTCCCGTTTCACGCAGGTCCCTCTATCCGGTTTACAAGGATCTGGCAAAAATCCATTACTTTAAATCCCATGCCCAGTATCAGATCGGCGGGAAGGGAGATCCGCTGTTTCTGCTGGCACGGGATACCGTCAAATGGAATCTGTTTCTGTTATTTTTGAAAAAACTGAACCTTCTGGAGGGAGAAACAGCCATGGAACAGGAAAATCTGCAAACCGCAATGCCGCACGGACTGAACGAAGTATTTGATAGGCTGGGCTACACGCCAGCCCAGCGGGGGATGGCGCTTCTGGGATATGTGATCGGGATCATTGCGAATGTTCAGTACAGAGAGGGGCTCGAAAACAAGCCGGTACTGAGCAAAATTAACTACCAGGGGATGAGCGCCGAAAAGACCATGCGGCTGTTCGCAGAAATATTTGACAAAATCCGCCAGTACCAAAAACAGGCAGGCTACGCCGAAAAGTGGCTCTCCAGCGCCATCGCCCTGTACCAGATGGGCAGTGAAAGGGAAACGATGACATCGGATGAGCGGCTTTTCTACCTGCTTTCCGGGTACGCCTTTCAGGTTATGGGAACAGCCAAACCGAAAAACGAAAATTTCGAGCAGACGGAAGAAAAGTAAGGAGGACCTGCCATGAACAATTCCCAGATTTTGTTCATTTACGACGCTCAGATGTGCAATCCAAACGGGGATCCGGATGAGGAAAACAGACCGCGGATGGATTATCCGACCCAGACAAACCTGGTTAGCGACGTCCGCCTCAAGCGGTATATCCGGGATTATCTGAGTGCCAGAGGCCACGACCTCTATGTGCAAAAGTCGGAAGAGGGTGAAGTTGTAACGGCGGGTCAGCGGATCACCGAAATTCTGGGGCAGCAAAAGGCCAAAAAACTGGCCAAGGAGGATCTGAACCGGATACTGGAAAAACTGGTGGACATCCGGCTTTTTGGAGCTACCATCCCGGTAAAGCTGGAGGACCAGAAAGGTCAGTCGATTTCGTTCACCGGCCCCGTACAGTTCAACTGGGGGTACTCCCTGAACCGGGTGTACCTGCTGGATTCGCAGACCATCACTTCACGCTTCAGTTCCGAAGCCGGGAGAGAACAGGGGACAATCGGCAAAGATTACCGCGTAAAGTACTCGCTGATCGCCTTCCACGGCGTTATTTCGGGATACAACGCGGAAAGAACGAAATTGCGGCACGATGACATACAACTTCTGGATGAAGCTATGCTGAAGGCGATTCCGCTTCATGCCACCCGCAGCAAAATCGGCCAGACGCCACGTGTATACATCCGCGTCGAATACAACAGCAAGGAATTTATTCTGCCCGATTTCCGGCAGTGGATTAAAATAGAACTTGCCGACGGCAAAAAGGCCGAGGAGGTCCTCTCTATCAATGACATTATTCTGGACCTCAGCCGGCTCATCGAAAAACTGGAGGCGGTAAAGCAGCACATTGCGACAACCCATTTCTGGATTGACCCGGACATCCAGATCAAAGGGAATATGGCCGCCTTGCCGAATGCCAACCGACTCGAGGCGTAGAGAACGGAGGCTGAAAATGAACCTTCTGGCGTTCGACTGGAAGGGCATCTTTGCCCATTTCCGCCAGTTTGATACCAACTCTTCCTCGCTGAGCTATTCGCTGCCACCACCAACTGTCGTGGCTGGAACGGTAGCTGGTCTCCTCGAACTGGAACGGGACAGCTACTACGAACTTCTAAATGAAAACAACATGCAAATGGCCGTTCAGATTCTGTCGCGTCCGCGAAAGATTATGCAAACCGTGAACTACGCTTACATAAAAAACCGCCAGGACCTGTACCGATCTCTGGATGACGAACACACCCAGATTCCCATGGAGCTGGTGGTTTCGGAAACGTTTCCGGAAGGGGAACTTCATTACCGGATTATCCTTTCTTTCCGACACAAAGATGTGGAGCTGATGCTGGAAAAAATACTTAGGGAGAAGATGTCCGCTCATATCCCGTTTATGGGCAGTGCGCCCTTCTTTTCATGGATTGAATGGCCAGGCGAGGTGAAGATTCTGGAGGAAATCCCGCCGGGAACGGAAACAATCATCCGGGGCGTTGCAGCGCTGCACCTGATCAAAGCAAACTCCATTTCCCTTGAACCTCTGGACGGGCAGATGCCAACCTTCTTCCGGGAGCATGTTCGCAGGGAATTTCTTCCGGATCGAGAACCAGGACCCGTGATCGATCTGATCTGGGAGCGAAACCGGGATAAGATTAAAGCCATTTTCCGCAAGCCAACATACCGGATCCAAATTGGGGATCAGGAAAGCACGATTCTATTTTATTAGCGCCGACCGCCATGCGGGGCAAATTTGCCAAGGGGCCAAACCGGACCCTCTTCAGCAGTGGAAAGGGTTGCCTGGAACTATGAAATTCTATTCTCACGTGGAAAAATCCGCAACCGGAGAGATCTGTTCCGCCACATTGCTGAAGGATCACCTGCGCGAGGTGGCACAACTTTGCCAGTATTACGCGCAGCAGCTGCCCGACAATATGGATGTGAAGGACCATGTCGTGATGTTGGCCCATCACATTGGATTAACCCATGATTTTGGGAAATTCACTTCCTATTTTCAGAACTACTTGCAAAAGGGGGAAGATTCGGGCAGCGCGCGCCACCACAGTCAGCTTTCCGCATTCTGGGGGGCCTTTTCCTGGTACCGGTCATCTGAACGGACAGATTGGGAGTCCCTCTGGCTCATCTTTTCTGCCATCTGGTGCCACCATGGCAACTTAACCGGCCTCCAGGACTGGATCAAAGATTATGTGGAGTATTTGGACGCGGGAGATGCCGGTGCCATAGGCGATATTCAGAGACTTCAGCAAATCAAAGCGATCTCTCAGAAACAGCTGCTGGATCTGGAGAAAAACAGCCTGCAGATTGGAGAGGACCTGCAGGAAATGGGCCTGGACCCAGCAGCGTTGGAAGATTTTGTCCGGCAGATGAAAAGCCCCTCTTCACCATTCATTGACCTTTTGCTGGAAGCGGCCGAAAGCTGGGAAGATGCCGCCGGGTCAAAAAATCTGAAGGGTTTTCACAGGCGCCTGTACCTGCTTTTTTCTATCCTCATTGATGCGGATAAACGGCATGCTGCCGACGCGGCACTTTTTCCTTTGCGTCCGGAGTTGCGAGACTCGCTGGTGGATTCGTTTCTTCCCAGATTGCCGAAAAAACACCTTCCACCCGGCATTTTGCGGATACGTCAGTCACTTTACCACCAGTTGAACGAACAGACAGTCATCTACAGCCCAAAGGAACGTATTTTCACGTTAACAGCTCCCACGGGTAGCGGCAAAACATTGGCCGTTCTCAATTTTGCCCTGAAAATCCGGGAGAAAATCCGAAGGGAAAAAGGATACCTGCCAAGGATTGTGTACGCCCTGCCATTCACCAGTATCATCGACCAGAATTTCGAGGTTTTTCGCCAGGTGCTGGAACAAATCCCCGACTTCGCAACCCGGCCTCAACCCTATCTGCTCAAACATCACCATCTCGCGGATATCCGCTATCGGGTTTCACCTGGGGAGGATCTTCCACTGGATAAAGCTTTGCTCTTGACGGAAAGCTGGGAATCGGAAATTGTCGTTACCACATTTGTTCAGCTTTTTGAAACCCTTTTTTCCGTCCGGAACCGTTCCCTGAAAAAATTTCACCATATTGCGGGAGCAATCCTGATTCTGGACGAAATACAGAATCTGCCGGTGGAATACTGGCCGGCGGTACGGGAGCTTATTAGAGAAGTCACGCAGCATTTTGCCTGCACGGCCATTCTGATGACCGCTACCCAACCGATTATTTTCCCGCCAGGTTCCTGTACCGAGCTGGTGGAAAACCATTCCGAACTGTTTGAGCAACTGGACCGGGTCCGGGCATTCTTCCACTCAGAACCAGAGGAACTCGACAATTTTGCAAACCGGCTGAGATCCCTGCTGGAAACGGACCGCTCCTGTGCAATTATCCTCAATACGATCTCCTCGTCCATCCGGATTTACAACGAACTGAAAGCCGAGCTACAGGAAAAAACGCCGCTTTTTTACCTTTCCACCAACATTTTGCCGATTGAGCGCAAAAAGAGAATTGAACGCCTGAATGACCTTTTGAACAGGGGCGAACCGGCAATTCTGGTAACCACCCAGGTCATCGAGGCGGGTGTGGATCTGGATTTCGACCGGGTGTATCGGGACATCGCGCCGGTTGACTCTCTGGTTCAAGCAGCCGGCCGTGTGAACCGGCACGGGATGAAACCTGAGGGCGAATTGCACATCGTGTGTTTAAAAGATGAGCACGGGTCCCTTCTGGCCCATCGGATTTATGGAAAAAGCCACATCCAGATCTGCCAGGAACTTCTGGCCGGAAAAAAACAGCTTCATGAACCCGAATTCTACCGCCTCATCCACGAAAACTACCAGCGACTGGTTCGAAAATACGAGCAGATTACCGACCGAACCATTTTCGAAGCCTGGTGGGCCGAAGGCCGCTACAACGCCCTTCAAAACTTCCAGCTCATCCGGACCACCCAACCGTTCGTAGATGTTTTCGTCGAAATTGATGAACACGCAGCGGAGCTGTGGCAACAATATAAAACTGCGGTCCTGCAAGAAAAAGATATTCATAAAAGACGACAAAAATACCTGCACCTGCGCAGCAAACTCAGGCAGTACGTCCTTTCAATTCCATTAAGATTCGCCAAGCAACATTTCTGGGAGGAGACTGGCAGTACGCTCGGATACATCCCAAACGATTGGGTAGACACCTATTATAATCCGGAAACCGGTTTTATCAGGGCCAAAGAGGAGGAATTTATTCTGTGAATTCATCCACAAAACCCAAACGAAACGCGCCAGAACTTACGACGGCGGACCGCCCCGTATCGCGTTTTTGTCCGAACAGCAAATATCCGTCACGAACGGAAGAGGATTTCTTCAGCCGTTCGGTCACCGGCGTTATGGTCAACTATTTTCATGTATGTCATACCGAACTGTGGTATTTTGCCCACGACATCAATATGAGTTTTGATTCTGAGATTGTCCACCTCGGGCGGCTCATTACAGAAGAATTCTACACGCGATCAGAAAAAGAGATATCAATTTTTGAAAACATCCGGATTGATCGAATTACGCCGGATGGTCTGGTGCATGAAGTAAAAAAGAGCGACCGCGCTCTTACAGCACATATCTGGCAGCTGAAGTACTATCTTTGGATGTTGAAGGAACACGGTTTTGGAACGCTCGACGGCATTTTAGAATTCCCAAAACAGCGGAAGAGGATTTCTGTTACTCTCACTAAGGAGGATGAAGCCGAACTAAAAAAGAAACTGGAGAAAATAGTGGAAATTATCCGCAAGCCAGTGCCGCCAAAAGCGAGAAAAAAGCCATATTGCAAACATTGTTCGTACAGAGAATTTTGCTGGAGCTGAAAAATGGCTAGGAACTACTACATTTTTAATCCGGGCCGATTGAGCCGCAAACAGCATACGATCTTTTTCACCCGCTACCGGAGTAAAAGTGATGCCGAAACTATCGCAGATTTTGAAGAGAGGCTGGAAAAAGAACCACAGCTCATTGATTCGGAACCTGACATCGATTACGAAGAAACCGCCGAGAAAAAAGTTATTCCGGTAGAGGATATCGACTCCATTTATATTTTTGGCGAAGCAGATTTTAACCGGAAGTTTTTCAATTTCTGTGGGAGCAAAGGTATTCCCATTCACATTTTTAATTACTTTGGTTTCTATTCAGGCACGTTCTATCCCAGAGAATTTCTGAACAGCGGCGAACTTCTGGTGCGCCAGGTGCGTGCATACGACAATCCGCATGAACGCCTTTTTTTGGCCAGGCAATTTACTCTGGGAGCTTCTGCCAACATGCTGCGCAACCTTCAGTATTACCACAACCGCGGGAAATCCCTTCAGAACTACCTCGATTCCATCACGGCATTGCGGGAAGAGCTGAAGAAAGTATCATCGATCGAAGAACTTATGGGAATTGAGGGAAATATCCGGCAGTGGTATTATTCGGCGTGGCCAGAAATCATCGAACAGGAAATTGAATTTGAACGACGTACCAAACATCCACCGGACAATTTGATAAACGCCATGATCAGCTTTGGTAACAGTCTCGTTTACACCACCTGTCTGTCAGAAATCTATCGGACCCAGCTCAGCCCGCTAATTTCTTACCTTCACGAGCCTGGGACCAAACGCTTTTCTTTGTCGCTTGATATTGCGGAAATTTTCAAACCTCTCCTGGCCGACCGGCTCATTTTCACGCTACTCAACAAAAGACAGATCACCCAGAAAAAACACGTAACCCTGAAAGGGAAGATATGCTGGTTAAACGAGGAAGGCCGCAAACTGTTCATCAAAGAATTTGATGAGCGGTTATCCACAACCATCAAGCACCGAAAAATCGGCCGGAATGTCAGCTACCGTCGGCTGATCCGGCTGGAATGTTACAAGCTGATCAAACATTTGATGGGACAGGAGAATTACAGGCCGTTTGAACTTTGGTGGTAGAGGGCACATGCATGTGATTTTGGTTTACGATGTGGAAGAAAAACGGGTAGCCAAAGCGCTGAAAGTATGTCGACAGTACCTGAATTGGATTCAAAACAGCGTATTTGAAGGCGACCTGAGCGAAGCGAAATTAAAAGAACTAAAGCTAAAGCTAAAAAAAGTGCTTGATTTAAAGAAGGATTCAGTGCTTATTTTTAAGGTAAGAGATGCGGTTTTGCTTAAAAGGGAGATTATGGGTCAAGAAAAGAATCCTCTGGATACGATTCTTTGAGTGATTGTCGATCCTCTGCGTAGAAAAGCAGGATAATGAATCGACAGACATTTTTTCTTTGATTGGTGTTATAAGGGGTTATTTTTTTGGGCGATATAGATGGGTTTGAATCGGACTGCGGCAGGATTGAAACCATAATGGGCATTGGAAGAAATCCCAGAGCACTTCCCGTTTGAATCGGACTGCGGCAGGATTGAAACATGTTTCCTTACGCCATGAAAAGAACGAACAGGATATGTTTGAATCGGACTGCGGCAGGATTGAAACGTTGTTATGTTTAGAATGGCAAGTTTTCTCTCACTCGTTTGAATCGGACTGCGGCAGGATTGAAACCCCTCCCTTCTGGCACGATTTTTGCTACATCTACTTGGTTTGAATCGGACTGCGGCAGGATTGAAACCCCAAATAAAGAAGTAAACGATACAAATTGTTGCTGTTTGAATCGGACTGCGGCAGGATTGAAACTTTTGCACCTCCATGTTATTTCTCATCAATATTAAAGTTTGAATCGGACTGCGGCAGGATTGAAACAGAATAATGTTAGAAGTATACTTAGTACCGTAACAGTTTGAATCGGACTGCGGCAGGATTGAAACTAAGGTCGTTTGGAACTGTCCCTTTTTTGAGTGCAGTTTGAATCGGACTGCGGCAGGATTGAAACAATGAAAGCACCTGATTTTCAACAACATCTGCATATAAGTTTGAATCGGACTGCGGCAGGATTGAAACAGATTCTTACCGTAAGGTTC
>MTOL01000524.1 GCA_002011685.1 Deferribacteres bacterium JdFR-76 | reverse complement strand
CCAACCGGGATCTGGTGGAGCAAATGCAGGCCCGGAAGATCACCGCGTTCGCAATGGAGCTGATTCCGCGGATCACACGGGCCCAGAGCATGGACGCGTTGAGCTCCATGGCCACGGTTGCCGGTTACAAAGCGGTTCTGATCGCGGCAGATACGGTTCAGAAATTCTTTCCGCTGCTGATGACTGCAGCGGGGACCATTCCTCCTGCCAATGTGCTGGTAATTGGCGCCGGCGTGGCCGGACTTCAGGCTATTGCCACCGCCAAACGGCTGGGCGCCCGGGTGGAAGCCTTCGATGTCCGACCGTCGGTGAAGGAGCAAATCGAAAGCCTGGGGGCCAAATTCATTGAAATGGAACTACCCGAAGACGTGGAAACCAAAGATGGTTACGCCAAAGAAGTGTCAGAGGATTTCATCCGCCGGGAGCTGGAAGCCATCGGCAGCCGCTTACCGCGTATGGATGTGGTCATCTCCACCGCCCAAGTATTCGGCAAGAAGGCGCCGGTGCTGATCACCGAGGAGATGGTGAAAACCATGAAGCCCGGATCGGTAATTGTGGACCTTGCGGCCGAACAAGGCGGAAACTGCGAACTGACCGAGGCCGGAAAGGTGGTCACCAAACACGGTGTGACCATTTACGGGCCGGTGAACCTGCCGGCACAACTTCCGGTGGACGCCAGCCAGATGTACGCCCGGAATATTACCAACTTCGTGAAGCACATCTTTCAGGCTGAAAACCGCACCCTTGACTTTGAAGACGAAATTACCAAAAATGCCTGTGTATGCCATAATGGAGAAATTGTAAGCGAAACCATCAAAAGCTTATTTGGAGGTAGCAGCTCATGATCGGGCCACTGCTTGTATCGTTGTACGTTTTTATTCTGGCCATATTCGTCGGTTTTGAAGTCATCACCAAGGTACCGCCTCTGCTACACACGCCGCTGATGTCCGGTTCCAATGCCATTTCCGGGATCACCATTGTGGGTGCTCTCATCAGCGCAGGAGCAGGGCACAGCGGATTGAGTGCCATCTTGGGGTTAATTGCTGTTATCTTTGCAACCATCAACGTAGTGGGTGGTTACCTGGTAACCGACCGGATGCTGGAGATGTTTAAAAAAGAAAAAAAGTAACGTAGGGAAGAAGAAGCGATGGAAACCATCAAGAATTTAGCTTATTTGCTATCGGCCATTTTCTTTATCTTCGGGCTAAAGATGCTGAGTTCTCCTCGTTCCGCAAGGAAGGGGAACCTTATTTCCGGGATTGGTATGCTCATTGCCATAGTGGTGACCCTGCTGGACAAGCAGATTGTTGACTTCACGTTTATTATAGCTGGACTGGTTGTGGGATCCGCCATTGGGGCCATTGCGGCCCGCAGAGTTCAGATGACCGCCATGCCGCAGATGGTGGCCATTTTCAACGGCTTTGGTGGCGGCGCTTCCACCCTGGTGGCCCTTGCAGAGTTCATGCGGTTCACTTCTCAGCCAAGCCCGGATGTGAGCGTTACGCTGGTGCTGAGCGTCCTGATCGGTACCGTTACCTTTTTTGGAAGCTTCATCGCCTTTGCCAAGCTGCAGGATCTCATGAAGAGTGCACCTATCGTGCTGCCCTTCCACCAGGGGATCAACGCCCTGCTGCTTCTTGGTGTTGTGGTGGTGGGTGCTCTGTTCATCATGAATCCGGTATCGATCACGGAACTGCTAATTATCGCCGCTGCAGCCACTCTTTTGGGGATTCTGCTGGTGATCCCCATTGGCGGCGCCGATATGCCTGTGGTAATCTCCCTGCTCAATTCGTATTCCGGTCTGGCGGCGGCGATGACGGGATTTGTGCTTTCCAACAACGTACTGATCATCAGCGGTGCCCTGGTGGGGGCCTCCGGCCTTATTCTCACCAAACTCATGTGTGAAGCAATGAACCGCTCACTGACCAATGTGCTGTTCGGTCAGGTGGGCTATGATGCTTCTGCCGGCGGGCCCGGCGAAAAGCGCACCGTAACCCGGTACACGGCCGAAGATGCCGTTATGATGCTGGAAAACGCCAATTCAGTGATCATTGTGCCGGGATACGGGCTGGCTGTTGCTCAGGCCCAGCATGTGCTGGCGGAGTTAGCGGAACTGCTGGAAAAGAAAGGCACCTCGGTAAAATACGCCATTCACCCGGTGGCAGGCCGGATGCCGGGACACATGAACGTTCTTCTCGCAGAAGCCAATGTTCCATACGATAAACTCTACGAGATGGACGCCATTAACGACGAATTTCAAAACACAGACGTGGCGCTGGTCGTGGGCGCCAATGATGTGGTCAACCCGGCTGCACGTTACAAAAAAGATAGCGTGCTTTACGGCATGCCCATTCTCAATGTAGACCAGGCCAAAACGGTGATGATCATCAAGCGGAGCCTGAGTCCGGGATTTGCCGGGGAAGACAACGAACTGTTTTATGATCCCAAAACCATGATGGTCTTCGGCGACGCCAAAAAGATGCTGACGGAGATGGTTCACCTGCTGAAGGAATATCAGGGATCGTAAGCTTCGCCTTTTCCAGGGAAATTCAGGGATGCTCCGGCATCCCTTTTTTATTTTGTGGAGAATCGCAGGTTAAAGGGAGGATTCCAGAACGATGCAGTACACAACTCTGGGAAAAAGTGGTTTGCGGGTATCCACCATCGGGTTTGGTGCCTGGGCAATTGGGGGGATGAACTGGGGCAAAACCGATGATGCTATTTCCAAAAAAGCGTTGCATGCGGCTCTGGATGAAGGGGTTACGCTCATCGATACGGCCGACGTTTACGGATTCGGCCACTCCGAAGAACTGATAGCTGAGGTCTTCCAGGAACGGGGCGGGAAAGGTGATGTCATCATTGCCACAAAAGCGGGCAACGATTTCTACCATGCTTCGGAAAAAGACGACACCGGCTACGGGCCGATTCGGCAGAATACGGACCGGGATTACATCATCTGGGCAGCCGAACAGAGCCTCCGCCGCCTGAACGTGGACACTCTGGATATCCTTCAGCTTCACAGTCCAGACACCGAAAAACTGGACCGGGACGACCCATGGGAGGCCCTGCGGATTTTGAAAGAACAGGGAAAAATCCGGTGTGCCGGGTGGAGCGTGCAGTCATTCAAAGAAACCGAACAGGCTGTATTTCTGGACCGGTACCACGAGCTCATCGACGTGATTCAGGTACGTTATAATCTGCTGGAACGGGAGGCGGAAAAAGTACTGTTTCCCAAAGCCTTGCAGTACAACATTGGCGTGATTGTCCGCATTCCGATCCTTTTCGGTTTTCTGGCGGGGAAATTTACGCGGAACACCCGCTTTTCGGAAGACGATCACCGCCGCATGAATCTTTCGCCAGAAAAGCTGGAAACGTACTTCCAACGCCTGGAGCGTGTGAAACCGCTATTTGAAAAATATCCAGATCAATCGATGGTACAGATTGCCTTGCGGTTTTGCATTTCCCACCCGGCGTGTCACACAGCTATTCCTGGGGCCAAAACGCCTGATCAGGTGCGCGAGAACTGTTCCGCATCAGACCTGGGGCCTCTTCCTTCAAACATTATTCCCCATCTTTCTGACCCGGAATAAAGCCAGAAAACTGGAGGCCGGACTTTCAACAAGCCAGAAGGGATAATGCTGCCCAGGAAAGGCTGAAATCGCCCAACGCTACAGAGGAATATATCTGTGGGTCTGGATAAACAACATGTATTGACAATAGATGCTGCTAAAAATACTTGAATGTTTAAATAAAAAAGCATAAATATGGCGTAAAATCTTCTCTAATTCTATCTAAAAATTCGGAGACCTTGTCCATTTGCTGACGCGACGTGTTCCATTCACCGAATAAACCGGAAACCTAAGCGTTCAAACCAAAAAGAAACCAAAATAAACGGGAGGTGCTATGAAGAAGAGGACACTGTTCATGGCGCTATGGCTGTTTGCTACAATCTCGGTCGCAACGGCCCAGTACAAACTTACGCTAAATTTCCAGAACATGACGCCTCATGTGGGGCAGCGTCTGGAACTTCGCATTGTAGACCAGATGCGGGAAACAGAAGTTGCCCGCACGGTGCTGGACTCCATTCCCGCCGCTAATTTTGCAGTGGAGATCTTTGCCCTGGTTGAAGGAAACAGCTACAACGTTGATTTCTTCGTCGATTTCAATCAAAATGGCGTCTATGATGCTCCCCCCGCAGATCACGCCTGGAGGCTAACCCTTTCGAACGTAACGTCAGATACCATAGTTGATTTTGTCCACAACCTTGAGTTTACCGATATTTCTTGGCCCGGCCCGATTGATGTGGGAATCTATGAAGCGATCTGGAAGGGCCGCTGGAACAACCTTACTTTCGGTTCCACAGACAGCATACGGGCCATTGTGCAGATCGTCAACGATAGCATTAGCGTGAAAGTTACCACCCGCGGCGCATTCGGCAACCCTGCTGAAATCACTTTCGAGTTCACCAATCCGTTCCCAGCCTTTTTCAACTGGTCTTCTGACACCATTCGAATTCAGCCAATGACTCCCTGGAGCGGTGAGATTTACTTTGTCAACGGCCAAGTCTCGGGAAACATCTCGGTCTACAATCCTTCCTTCAACACGACAATGGGACTGGAATTCCTGGGTTCCATTGGCCCAGGACAGATACTCGCCCGCTACACGGTAACGGATAACGGCAACCCATTTGCCAACGGCTACGTCTGGATCTATGCGGATTCGGTGCTTAAACACATCCCTACGTCGGTGGCAGAAAAAGAAACACCGGCTCTTCCATCCCAGCATTTACTGCTACAAAACTATCCAAACCCGTTCAACCCGGCCACAACTATCCGTTATGATCTTCCTTTCCGTGCCGATGTTCAGCTCTATATTACCGATTTGACGGGCCGGCAGGTACGAACGCTGGTAGCGCAGTATCAAGCGGCGGGAACGTACACGGTTGTTTGGGACGGAACAAATGAGAACGGCAAGGCTCTGCCCAGTGGGATCTACTTTGCACGCCTGCGAGCTGGCAGCCAGGTAAAAACGGTAAAAATGATGCTCCTTAAATGAAGGAGGCTTGAGGAAGAACAAACTGCATTTTTGACCTTGTACCTGTGCATATGGGGCATGGTTTGCGTTTTTTCAGGGGTGCACCTGGTGACCGCGGGTGCGCCCTTCCCATATCCAAAAACCATACGGTAGCCTCCATAAGCACCTTCCCTCCGTGCCTTAAGAAATACACGAAACCGCTTGTATATGCCGGGAGACAAAAGTCTTTGGTCCAACAGTTCCTGTTTTGCATTTCCGGCTATTTAGCCTTCATATTTGAAATGGCAAACAAAAGGAAAGAATTGCCGGGGGCAATCAAGATTTCTGAAGTTCTTTCGAGGCTATCTTGAAATAGATACAATAGTCACACTTCCTTTTACCCGCCTTCTGGATCGTTTCCAATCCTCGGANGNNNGTCAGAGGGTCCCCGTCACCTCCCAGCAGGGGATTTCATCTTTTATTTTGAACATAATGCAATCAAATTTCGTGCAGCCAAGATATTCGTAACAGCGTTCCACGGGAATTTCCTATTTTTTTCCCAATCATCTTCAGGTTTTCCGGGGTGTTTTGTACCCGTTCCCCTGTGGTACAAGTTCTGCAAATATCGAAACGATTGTTTCACTTAAGATTATCGGCCGGTCAGGCCATTTCAGCCAACATTTTCTTGCCCGGAGACACAAAATTTTTTATTGAAAAATTTATTTAAATATCGCATAAAATATTTCATTAAAAAAATTTGACAACAACAAATGGAGGATCTGACGATGAAAAGAAGAATCTTTTTGCTGGCATTTCTTTTTCTCTCTCTTCGCATTACTTCACTTCCGTCGCAGGATTTAACGGGTTTTCAATTAATTGCCCACTACCCACTCAGCAAGGATTCGCTGGATACAACCGGCAATTATCCTCCCATGCATTTAATCAACACGCCCTTTCAAGACGGCGGCATTTATTGCAATGGCATTTACATCTACGGAACTCAGCCGGGTGGGTCCGATGCCTTTACACCGAAAATTGACGGTCTTGATTTTAAAAAATTCGCCATTCAGGTCAAATTCAAAGTCCCGGAAGCGCGCTATCAGCCAATCTTTGTTGCGGGTTCATTCACCCGCTGGATTGGAATTTATATGAATTTCGATAGCACACTCATCGGCTCATACAATAACATAATCGGGCTGTATGGGCCTGATTCCATTCGTTATATTCCCGGCCAATGGCACCAGGTTACCGTCGTGTACGATAGTATCCGCCAGACCTGTGAATGGTACCTTGACAATAAGCGGATCGCCTCTCATTTTTTCATCATCGACCATGGCAATGACAAAAACATTTCTATAACGGATTATGGAAACGGATACACTTTTAAAGGAATTTTTGCTGATCTGCGCATCTATTCCGGCCAGGTATCTACGGGGGTCCTTTCTACCGAGGAAACTGTACCGGCGCGATTTTTCCTTTTTCCTGCCTATCCCAATCCGTTCAACTCCGAAACTCTCATCCGTTTCCGGCTTTCTAGCCGGGTTCGGGTAAAGCTGCAAATTTTTGACAGTCTTGGCCGGGAAGTGGCCCTGCTGGCCGACCGCGAATTTCCCGCCGGTACACACAGTCTTTCTTTTGTCCCTTCCGGTCTGAGCGGGGGTGTCTACTTTTGCCGATTTACCGCCGGATCGTATGTACAGCAAAGGAAAATCGTCTATCTTCCGTAAAAACGATACTTGCGTCTTAGGGCAGGTTGCTAAAAGACAGGCTCCCAAAAAAGAAACTGGGAGCCTGTTTTTTTTTGGAATACCCACTGTCTTGCGACACCGTCAGCCCAGCAGTCATTGCACAAACATTCCTTCTAAAAACACCATGCGACCCAAACCTTTGTCCCACCATCGCTACCGCCCATTCGGGAGTGGCATCAAATTTGTAATGGGCTTCGGGTAAAAAGCGCATGGGTCATCTCAAAAAGCCCTGAAAATGGCAGCATAAGTTTAAGATTAACAGTTAATTTTATTGACAATGAAAAATAATTTATTAAAATTTCAGAAAGTGTTCTTCGATGAGACAATAAAATCATGCTGAGCTCAAAACAGGAAAATAGCCGCCGGCTGGTGGAAGGCTTCCTCCAGGGCCGCCCTCGGGAATACTTTGAGATTACCAACTGGATCAATGAAGTGGTAAAAAATGAATACTGGGGACTGCGAGAGCACTGGGAGGACATTATTCAAGACGTGAAACTGAAGCTGTACATAAATCTGAAACAAAAACGGTTCCGGCATACCTCCAGCCTGCGGACTTATGTGAGCCGTATCGCAAAATATACCTGCATCGATTACCTCAGAAAGAAATACCGGAGGCAGGAGCTCAGCACGGATGCCTCCGATTTCGACATCAAAGAAGAGGCGGATCTGTTCAACAAACTGCTTCAGAAAGAGCAGGAAGAAATTTTTCGGCAGGTTTTTCGTCAGCTTTCGGAGATGTGTCAGAAAGTTCTTCGGCTGGCTTTCCTGGAAAAACAGCCTTACAAAGCCATCAGCCTGAAACTAGGCATTCCAGAAGGGACATTGAAGTCACGAATCTCCCGATGCATTGAAAAAGCGGTAAGACTGCGCAAGAAATTCACGGAATAGGGAACTTATTGCGCGTTGAAACGACAGTTTAATGCAGGGTTAAATCTGCAGAGAACAGGACAACGTTGAGGTGAATTGTGGCAGGATGCCATGAGGTAGACATTTATTCCCTGTTGCCCTGGTTTGTGGCTGGAACGCTCACGGGTGCAGAAAAGGCCAAAGTGGAGGCTCATCTGAAGACATGCACGTTCTGCCGTGAGCGGATTCGCCATATCCAGTGGTTGGCACAGGGAATGAAGAAATACGGGGGTGGATGGGAAACCGAGCACGTGCCTTCCGAACAGCTGGTTCTGTACGCAGAAGCACGGAATGAGCTCAAAAAAGAAGAAGTGGAATTCATTGAACAGCATTTGCAGAGATGCCAGAGCTGCCGGAAAGAGCTGGACATCTTGCAGAGAGTTAACAATTCGCTGGAAGTCACAGCCCGCCCGGCCGATATCAGGTTTCCGCTATGGGAAACCATCCGGGATAAGCTGGCAAGCTTCCTGGCCCGTCCCGCGATTGCTTATGCACTGGTGCTGATCCTCCTTGTGCCCGCCTGGTTTGGCATCCTCTACTTCAAAAGGGAATTGAGCGAAACCCGGCAGCCGCAGGTGGCGGAAATCAATTATCAGCTCGCTCCGTTCGATGCCCGTTCCGGAGCAGAGCTTGAAAATATTGTAAAGGTTGATCCGGAAGCCCGGATTTTTTCCCTATCTTTCAATATTCCAATTCTGGATCAGGAGAATATCCGCTATGACGCCATTATCCTGAACACGGAGAGGGATACGGTCTGGCAGCAGCGGGGGATTCGGAGTCTGGACGAATACGGCACATTTCTGCTGGTATGTCATACCCAGTTCTTTTCAGAAGGAAATTATCTTTTAAAAATTCTAGAAGTCAACACAGAAAGCGATTCGTTGCAGGATGAGTTCGACTTTTCCTTTACCATTGTGAAGGAAGAGTAACCTGCCGGGAAGGCCATTTCCGCACAGCTGGAGACGTCCTCACTGAAGGCTTCTATTTGGGATGAAGCCAGGCAAGGTAAAAATAGCTGCTTTTGGGGTTTGCTTCTTGTTGAGCGGGGTTTTCTATCCGGCGCCACATCAAAGAAAAAGTGCCACCGCTTTTTACATGCAGGCCCTCCAGCAGATGGGAAAGCAGCACCATGGGAAAGCCATTGAGACTCTCAAACAATCCATTCAGGCGGACCCACTTTTTCCTGACGCCTACATCCAGCTGTTCCGGGCCTTCAAAAACGCCAAAAAATTGCAGGATGCCAGAGACTTTTTCCGTCATCAACTTGCTCAGAACCCGAACAATCCGTACCTCCATTATTCGCTTGGACTTGTGGATCTGGATGAACAACATTTTCAAAAAGCCATAGAACACTTCCAGAAGGCCATCCAGTTGGCGCCCGATTTTCCTTCCGCCTTCCGTGCACTTGTAGATGGGTACCACAGGGCCGGTCAGCTCGAAACCGCCGAAAAGGAACTTTCACGTTTTGTCCTCAGGAATCCCAAAAGTGCGGCGGCCCATTACGGCCTTGCTTACATCCATATTCTCCAAAAACAGTGGCATAAGGCGGAGGAGGAGCTAAACAGAGCTCTCCGCATCCGCACATCCCTCCTGGATGCCCTTCTGCTAAAAACCCAGCTGTTCTGGAAAACCCAGCGATACGGCGAAATGATCCGCACCGCCAGAACGGGAGTTATTCTTTCACAACAAAGGAAGAAACCGGATTATGAATGCCTCTTTTTGGGAAATATAGGGCTAGCCTACTTTTACCTGTCCCAGTTTGACAGCGCCACCGTTTACTGCCAACGCGCTTTGCGCATCGCCCGCTGGCAAGGGGATCAGCTGCAGGAAGCAAGAAATCTGGCCAATCTGGGAGCCATTTCCCGGAACCGCCGCGAATTTGCCAAATCGCTCAACTATTTCCGTCAGGCACTGATCCTTTCTCAAAAGATTGGCAATGAAAGAATGGAAGGACTGTGCTACCGGAATATCGGAACTGTATATTACTTTATGTACAATTATGAAAAGGCCCTTCGCTACTACAAAAAGGCACTGCCCATTTTCATAAAAATCAAAGACGAGCCCAGCAAATCTCTTGTACTATGGAGT
Organism: Deferribacteres bacterium JdFR-76; assembly: GCA_002011685.1. GTDB lineage: Bacteria > Zhuqueibacterota > JdFR-76 > JdFR-76 > JdFR-76 > JdFR-76. Next base: position 519 of record MTOL01000524.1, on the reverse strand, counting down.
CTGGGGCTGGTGTACTGGAACATGGGCGATTATGAAAAGGCTCTGGTTCACCATCGCCGCGCCTACCGGATTGCTCAAAAAACGGGCGATAAATGGGGACAGGAACGTTACCTTGGGGCCCTGGGACTGGTCTACTGGAATCTCGGTAAATACACACAGGCCCTGGAAGCATATCAGACCGCATTAGCACTGGCAGACGAAATTCGCGATCGCGAAGGGCAATCGCTCGTGGTGGGGAACCTGGCCATTCTTTACAGCGAACTTGGCGATCAAAGGAAAGCCGTGGAGTTTTATCAGAAGGCTCTGGACATTGCCCGCAAAATTGGCGACCGCAGCGAAGAAGGCCGGCATCTGGGAAATCTGGCCATTAGCTACTTTATCCTGGGCGAGTACGAAAAGGCTTCTTCCTATTTTCATCAGGCGCTTCGCCTCTCAAAAGAAACGGGAGAAAAGAAAAGTGAGGCGGACTTTCTGGGAAATCTGGCCAACCTTTATCTGAGGCGGGGCGATTTGAAAACA
>MTOL01000131.1 GCA_002011685.1 Deferribacteres bacterium JdFR-76 | reverse complement strand
CCCGCCACGAAAATGAAAAGAATAACTTCCGCGATAAGCAGAAACGCAATCAATTGCAGGATCAGGCCACCTGCCTTTTCGCCCAGGTTTTTTCTGAGCTTTCTTGCGAGAATCACAAACCAGATCCACAGCACGGCGAGAATGGGTAGAAATGCCCCCACGAATGTAACCGTTACCCAGATATGGCTCCGGAGCGGTACAGCTTCACGGATGAGGGTTACCGCCGCAAAAGCTCCCAAACAGGCACCCACCACAAATCCACCAAAAATGGCCCACAAATTCTTCATCGCTTGCGGTTCTCCCTGCTTATCGTCGACATGTCCGTTATTCAATCCGTTTGATGATATGCCAGCCGTACGGGCTTTTCTGGGGATCGTATTCTGCGAGGCCGATCTCTCCCACCTTCAGGCTGAAGCCCACGTCACCAAAAGCCGCTACCATCTTTTCCCGCGGATACTCTTTTTTGGACAGATCAGGCTTAACTTTAAAATTAGACATGCGGTAAATGCCTGGATACTGATCATCGGTGTATTCTTTGACCAGTCTATCAAAATCCTCACCGTTTTTGGCCCGCTTGAAAATTTCCAGGGCCAGTTGGCGTGCTTCCTCTTTGGTGCGAGTTACTTCCGGTTTGGGGATGGACCCTTCAAAGGCAATCAAAATATGCTGGACGGCAATGTGATCGGGCTCCTTTTTTGCTTGGCACCCAAACACCAACAAAACGACCAGACCCAGCAGAACATACCGTTTCATCGGTTCTCCTCTCCGTTTTGTCTTGCGCATAATCCCTGGCAGATATATCCTTGAAACGAAAACAACCTGTGTTTCATCAAATTTGCCTCAATATATGCAATTTTGCGGAGGAAAGCAAGGATGAGGCCGATCCATCAGAAAATCGTGGCGCTTTCCCGTTTGCTGGCCCTGCGTGAAGACTGGAAAAGGAAGAAAAAGACGGTTATCTGGACCAACGGCTGTTTCGATCTTCTGCACATCGGGCACGTAACCTACCTGCAGGAGGCGCGACGGCTGGGTGATATTCTCGTAGTTGGGGTGAACAGCGACCGGTCCTACCGGCAGTGGAAAAACCGGCCCGGGCCCATTCAGCCTGCTGAGCACCGGGCGGCCCTGGTAGCTGCCCTGGAGTGTGTGGATTATGTGGTGATTTTTGATGAGCCATCACCAGCTGGCATCCTTCGGGAATTCCGTCCGGATGTGTTTGTGAAAGGAGGAGATTATTCACTGGAAAGTGTGGATCCACATGAGAGGCGAACCGTTGAAGCCGCTGGAGGGAGAGTGCATATTTGTGAGATGGTTACCGGGGTTTCCACCAGCGCGTTGATCCGGAGAATTCTGGACCTGTACCGCGGGCATAACTCATGAGGGTTCCGGAAAGCAGGGCCCGGATGGTCCGGTGTTGTTCATGCTTTCCGGCCGGGAAGTGGGATGAAAAAATTTTTCTGTGTTCGCCCATCCGCGCGAAATCCGTTGCTTTTGCCGGAAAATTGGCTACTTTAAATTGCGTGTGAAATGCAGATAAGGCAGTCACAAGCAGGCAAGGAGGACGAAATGGCGGAGAAGATCAAAGTTGTCCAGTTCGGCCTGGGACCCATCGGGATTGAATCGGCGCGGCAGGTGCTCAAACACAGCAAGCTTGAGCTGGTAGGGGCCATCGACGTGGACCCGCAAAAAGTGGGAAAAGATGTGGGGGACCTTTTTTCTGAGCCGGTCAAGACAGGGATTGTGATTTCTGACCAGGCGGAGAAGGTATTGTCCGAAACGAAACCACAAATTGTGCTTCACACCACCCAATCGTTTGTGAAAGTGGTTTTTCCGCAGTTTGAAGCCATCATCCGATCCGGTGCCAGCATTGTATCCTCAACTGAGGAGATGCTGTATCCGTGGCTGAAAAATCCTGACCTGGCCGATAAATTGGATGCCATGGCAAAAGAACACGGTGTGACTGTGCTGGGTACCGGCGTAAATCCCGGGTTTGTGATGGACACGTTGGCGGTGGTTTCTACCGCCGTCTGTGCCGAGGTAAAAAAAGTGCGGGTGGAACGCTTTGTGGATGCCTCCAAACGGCGGCTGCCGCTGCAAAAAAAGGNTGGTGCTGGACTGACGGTGGAAGAATTCCGGCGCAGAGTGGAAGCCGGTACAATGGGACACATCGGTATGCAGGAATCGGTAGCTCTGGTGGCCAAGGGACTTGGCTGGGAGCTGGATGAGATCAAAGAGACAACGGATCCCATGATTGCTGACAGAGACTACAAAACGCCTTATCTGGAGGTGAAGAAGGGGCAAGCCGCCGGGATCAAGAACATCGGGCGGGGATTCCGCAATGGAGAAGAAGTTATTACCTTGGATCTTCGCATGTATGTGGGGTGTCCGGATCCGCACGACTCGGTGCACCTTGAGAGCGATCCGCCCATCGATCTGATCATCCGGAACGGGGTTTTTGGAGATCTGGCAACGGTGGCCATGCTCATCAATAGCATTCCCAACGTTTTGAACGCCGAACCGGGCGTAAAAACCATGCTGGATCTGCCCATCCCAAGGTTCTTTTCGTAGCGGGCGTTCCTCCCGCGAAAATGTGGTTCGAAAAGGCGCCAGTGGGATTTCCTGCTGGCGCTCTTTTTTTGGGTTCTGTTTGGAGGTACGTTTCCAGCTAAATCCAGCAGGTACAGGCAAAATTTTTTACAACGTTTCGATCGTGCAGGTCCGGCCGGTGCGGAAGTAGGTGAGTGCTCCCCCGTTTGAAGGCCGCTGCCCCCTGCCAAAAGGGCCGGTTTTTTTTGTCTTGCCTTTTTTCTTGAATTCCGCTCGCTTCCTTTCCCGCGTTGGCGGAAAAAAACCATTCCCTAATTTTTCATCTCTTCTGCTTAAGCTTGGCCTGAAAAAAGCCGAAATTAAAGAGGATAACGGGATAGAATCAGGCGAAACATTCAGGGAGACAGTGGTGACCATCCTTTTTTTTATCTTCGGTTTGGCGGTAGGCAGCTTTTTAAACGTTTGCATTTACCGGCTTCCGCGGGGGGAATCCATTGTCTGGCCGCCGTCCCGCTGTCCGCATTGTGATCGGCCCATCCGCCCGCTGGACAATATCCCCCTGCTGAGTTATCTGATGTTGCGGGGAAGGTGTCGGGATTGTCAGGCACCCATTCCGCTCCATTATCCTGCCGTGGAAGCGCTTACGGGGATCCTATTTGCTCTGCTGTACCGGAAGTTCGGCTTGTCTGTGGAACTGGGCATGGGAGTTGTGCTGGTCTGCCTGCTGCTGGTGATTACTTTTATTGACCTGCACTTCAAACTAATCCTGAACAAGCTGACCGTCATTGGCACAGTGAGCGGACTTTTTCTGGCGCTGCTGCCCGGCCGACCGGCCTGGCTGGACGCCGTCGTCGGGATTGTGGCTGGCGGTTTGCTGATGCTGTTTATCGCCTATTTTGGCGAAGCCCTGTTCAAAAAAGAGAGCATGGGAATGGGAGATGTGAAAATGGGCGCTATGATCGGGGCGTTTCTGGGAGTCAAAGGTGTGCTGATGGCGCTTTTTCTGGGATTTCTTCTGGCTGGAATTTTCAGTGCCGGGGGAATACTGATGCGGAAACTGTCGAGGAAGTCCTATCTGCCCTTCGGCCCGTTTATCGCAGCGGGTGCACTGATCTCTTTTCTGTGGGGCCCAGCTCTGGTGAACTGGTATCTGGAAGTGTGGGTGTTGTCTTGATGGTGCAGGAGAAGGGAATGAAAAAGGGAGAGGTTCGGCCTGATCTGGAACTGCCATCCGGGGAAGTCCTTCATGTTCGTTTACCTGCTCACACGCGCGTCCTGACTCCGCAAATCGTCTACGGGTGGTTTGATCTCCTTGCGGATTTTCTCTTTCACGCTTTTGGCGAAGATTTGCTTGTGGTATTCTGGGTGAAAGGGGAAGACCGCCTGGTTCTGAAATTAAAACTTCCTTCGGCGGAGGAGATCGCAGATGAGGCAGTCCGCCGTTTCCGGGATGTACTGGAGAAACAGGGGGCGGTAAAGCCAAAAAGGGTGCTGGATGTGCTCCTGAACGGGAAAGCCTATACGGCTGCCGGGGCGCAGGAACGGCCGGTCAACATTGGAGAGGTGGCTGCCGCCCTTTCCATTTCGGACAACCTGCTGGGTTATGTCGGGATCTACAAAGCGGGGACCATCGAGAGGCCGCCCGCCCTGAAGGGCAAAGATTTCTTGAGTACGCCGGCAGACATCATCCAGGCGCTGCGTTTTCTGTGGGAGCTTGTGGCCGGTGAACGGGAGCGGCTGGATGCCATCATCCATGCCATGATTGACGGCGTAATGCTGATCAATGAGGAAGGTCACATTCTGTTTGCGAACCGCACAGCACGCGAATTTCTGGGACTGCAGCGGAGGCACTGTTTCAGCCTGCAGAGTCTGTCCGAAGCAAAGTATCTGGACATTAGCGGGCTGCTGCAAGAAGCCCGTTCCAACAACATGGGAACCCTGAATCGCATTCAAAAGGTGGAAGAACGAAAGCAGATTCTCGGTGTGCACATTCAAAAGCTGAAGAATTCATACGGCAACGATCTGGGCTGGATGGTGATTCTGCGGGATATTACGGCTGACTGGGAGATGGACCGATTGCGCAAGGAATTCATTGCAAAAATCACCCATGAGCTTCACAGTCCGCTCACCGTGGTCAGTGAGGGAATCGCCCTGGTTCTGGAGGGCCAGGCGGGTCCCGTGAGTGAAGATCAGAAACGCTGTTTAACCTATGCCCAGGAAAATGTGGCGCGCATGGGTCGGCTGATTGACAACTTATTGAAAATAACCCGGCTGGAGTTCCGCGACGCAGAACTGGAGCGCCGGAGGGTGGTGCGGCTCAATGTGGTGGTGGAACGGATTGCCGCCAGCTATGAGCGGATGATCGAGGCCAAAGACATCCGCCTCCGGCTGAACATTTCCAAAGAGCCTCTGGACATCCGTGCCGACCGGGACCAGATAACCCAAATTTTTGCGAATCTACTGGATAATGCCCTGAAGTACACCCTTCCCGGCGGCCAAATTGAGGTGGGAGTCCAGCGGGAAGGCGACTGGGTTAAATGCTGGGTGAAAGACACGGGCATTGGCATTCCTGAAGAAGAGCAGAAGAAAATTTTTGAGAAGTTTTATCGGGTAGAGGAAGTGGTTAACCGCAGAATCCGGGGACACGGACTGGGACTGGCCATTTCAAAGGAAATTGTCGATAAATATGGTGGGAAGATCTGGGTAGAAAGTGAACCCGGTGAGGGGAGCACATTTTACTTTACACTGCCACTTCACAGGGGAAGAGGAGTGCGGGTAGATGGGGACCGGTAAAAAGATTCTTGTGATAGATGACCACCCGCAGGTGGTTGAACTGATTCGCATGCGGCTGGAATCTGCGGGATATGAGGTGGAAGCAGCATATGACGGGCATGAGGGGCTGAAGAAAGCACAGTCGCTGCGCCCGGACCTGATCATCCTGGATATCATGCTGCCCAAGATGAACGGTTTTAAGGTTTGCCGGTTGTTGAAATTTGACCGGCGCTACCGGGACATCCCGATTGTGATGCTCACATCCCGGGCAAAAGTATCCGATAAGGAGATCGGGGAAAAGACCGGCGCTGACGAATATCTTTTCAAGCCCTACAACCCGCAAAAGCTGCTGGAACTTGTGAGGAAGTACACAGAAAAAGCGGAGAAGGCATAAGAAGGAGAGGTTGCCATGATTACCGTTGACCGGATGATCCAGGTGCTGGATTCCGTGAATGATCTTCCAACCCTGCCATCCATTTATACACAGATTACCGAGGTGATCAAAGATCCCAATTCGTCGGTGGCGGATGTTGCCAAGATCATTGAAAGGGACCAATCCCTTACGAGCAAAGTGCTGCGGCTGGTGAACTCCTCCTTTTACGGCTTTGCCCGGCAAATTTCAACCATTCGACAGGCCGTGGTGCTGCTGGGGTTCAACAACATCAAAAACACCGTTTTGTCTGTTTCCGTGTTTCAAACATTCGCGGGAATGTCCCTTGGGCGGTTTGATATGCGCGATTTCTGGAAGCATTCCATCGCGACCGGGGTCCTGGCGACTTTTCTGGACAAGCGGCTCCGGAAGGGGTATCAGGAAGAAACATTTGTGGCCGGCCTGCTTCACGACATCGGTAAGATCATTTTAAACCGCTATTTTGGGGACATGTTTGAAGAGGCACTCCAGTACGCCCAATCCAAAAAAGAGACATTTTACCGGGCAGAGCGGGCCGTTATCGGTTTCTCGCACGATGAGATTGGTGAGTATCTGGCAGAGAAATGGCAGCTGCCCTACACGTTGGTGGAAAGCATTGCGCTGCATCACCAGCCATCCAATTTGCGAAGCAACCCAACGCTGGTAGCCATTGTACATCTTGCCAATGTTCTGGCTCATGAGCTGCATTTCGGTTTTTCCGGCGATTTCAAGGTTCCTGACGTCGATTCTTTCGCCTATGAAGAACTGGGCATTCAGAAAGAGGAACTGGAAGAGATTAAAGAAGAGGCCCGGAAAGTTCTCGAAGACAGCCACGGGTTGCTTTCTATTATTGAATGAAGGCTGAATGGGTTGATCGGACCGTATGGATCTGCCGGTCATGCTTATGCAGCCCAAAAAACGGGTAGAGGGGGCAGCCATTCATCAGACCGGTCAAGCGGAGCGTTTGCCTCATGCTGAAAAGGAGAACCAAGAAATTAGAAGACCTGCTGCTGGAACGGAATCTGATTACGTCCGATCAGCTTCAGCAGGCCGTCCGTGAGAGTCAGACCACCGGAGAAGATGTTGGCAAAATTCTGGTACGCCTTGGATATATTTCGGAAGAAGATCTGCTTCAAGCCCTCGCCGACCATCTGGAAATTCCTTTTATTTCCCTGAATGATTACGAACCGGACGAGAACGTCCTCAAACTCCTGCCCAGCAATATTGCATCCCAACTTCTGGTTTTGCCTCTGTTTGAAATTCACGATGTGCTGACGGTAGCCGTCAAAGATCCTCACGACGTGGAGGCCATCGACACCGTCCGCCGATTAACCGGAAAACAGGTAGAGCCGGTGCTGGCAACGGAAAAGGAGATCCGTCAGGCTATCGCCCAGTACTACGGCATGGCAGTCGAGGTCAGGGAGTCTCTGGATGAAGTGATCCAGACCATCGAAGCGGAGACGGTGGAAGAGGAAGATAACCTCCGGCCCGCCGAAGACCTGCGACAGCTGGCCGAAGATGCGCCGGTTGTAAAACTGGTCAACCTTATTCTGGCCCAGGCCATCCGGGACAAGGCGTCCGACATTCACATCGAGCCGGAAGAGGATTTCCTCCGGGTCCGTTTTCGCATCGACGGGATCCTTCATGAAGTATTTACTCCACCCAAGCAGCTACAGTCAGCCATCATCTCGCGGATCAAGATTCTTTCGGAAATGGATATCGCGGAAACGCGCGTTCCGCAAGATGGGCGCTTTCGGATCCGTCTGGATAACCGGGAGGTGGATCTGCGCGTCAGTACCCTGCCAACCGCCTATGGAGAGAATATCGTCATCCGCGTACTGGATAGGAGCAATGTTTTGCTGAATATTGAAGACCTGGGTTTTACGCCGGACAACCGCCGCCTTTTTGAGGAGATGCTGGGGGCCGCGTATGGTATTATTCTGGTTACCGGGCCCACGGGCAGCGGAAAAACCACCACCCTTTATAGCGCCCTGAACTACCTGAATTCCATTCAGAAAAACATCATCACCATCGAGGATCCGATCGAGTACCGCCTCAAGATGATCCGCCAATCGCAGGTGAACCCGAAAGCGGGGATGACCTTTGCCAGTGGGCTACGGGCCATCCTCCGCCAGGATCCAGACATTATCATGGTAGGGGAGATCCGCGATTCAGAGACGGCCAACATTGCGGTTCAGGCTGCTCTTACCGGGCACCTGGTACTGTCCACACTGCATACCAACGACGCGGTGGGGGCGCTTACGCGTCTGGAAGAGATGGGTATTGAACCTTTTCTGGTTGGAACCGCCGCCGTCGGGGTGATTGCTCAACGCCTGGTCCGGAAGATCTGCGACCGGTGTAAGGAACCGTATGAGCCCAATCCCGGGCTGCTGCGGCGCCTCGGCCTGAAGCCAAACAAAAAACTGGTCTTTTACCGCGGACGTGGTTGTGGTGCCTGCAAAGGAACTGGATATCGCGGAAGAACTGGTATTTATGAAATTTTAAAAGTAGACGATAAAATTAGGGAACTGATTATCGAAAATGCATCGGCCGAGAAGCTGCGTGCCGAGGCACTTCGAAGCGGAATGAAACCGCTGAAATATGACGGGATACTGAAAGCCATGCAGGGGGTCACGACGATCGAGGAAGTCATGCGGGTAACAAACATTGATTGATGGAGAAGGACAATGAGAAAAAAACGGATCCTCGTCGTGGACGATGTAAAAGAAACGCTGATGGCCCTCAAAATTCGCCTGGAGTATTCTGGCTATGAGGTTCTGACAGCGCCAGATGGGGAACTGGGGTTGAAGCTGGCCAGAGAGGAAAATCCAGATCTCATTATCCTCGATGTCATGCTTCCTAAAATCGACGGCTTTTCTGTCTGTCGACTGCTCAAATTCGATGAAGATTATGAACACATTCCCATCATCATGCTTACCGCGAAAGGGCAGGAAACCGACAAAGCGATTGGCAAGGAGGTGGGGGCAGATGTTTACCTCACCAAACCTTACAATCCCAGGGAGCTGATCTATCACATCGAAAGACTAACCGGGAGCTCTGGTTCCGCAGAAAAGCTGAACCAGCTCATTCAGTCCGGTAACCGCAGCACAAAATAGGGGAGGTAAGTTTGGGTCGCAGACATGTCCTGCTGGGCGACTTCTTGCTCGAACAGGGGCTAATAACAAAGGAAGATTTGCGCAAGGCCCTGAAGTACCAGAAAGAAACGGGAAAACTGCTCGGGCGCTGTTTTATTGAGCTGGGAATTTTGGATGAAAAGACACTGATCAAGGCTCTCAGCGAGCAGATGGGGGTTCAGTACGTTTCCCTCAAAAAATACAAGGCAGACCCCAAAGTGATCAAATTGATTCCGGAGGATTTTGCCAGAGCGCACAAAGTATTTCCACTTTTCAAAATCGGCCGGCGCCTCACTGTTGGTATGGTGAACCCCCTCGATGTGATCACCATTGACCAGCTGCGCCAGATGACGGGGATGGAGATTGAACCGGTGGTGTGCCACGAGCAGGATATCGAGGAAGCGATCGACCTGCATTATAAAGGCAGCGACCGTTTTAAGGAAGCAATGGAATCGTTTAAAGAGGATACCGAAGAAGAGGGGGTACTGGATGAGCGCAGCTTGCGCCGCCAGGCCGAAGAGGGGCCTGTCGTTAAGCTGGTAAACCTGGTGTTAAGCCAGGCGATTAAAGAGGGCGCCAGCGACATTCACATTCAGCCGCGGGAAAAATCACTGAGCATCCGCTACCGCATCGATGGCGTGCTACACGAGGTATTTTCGCCGCCTAAAAGCATGCAGCTGCCCATTGCATCAAGGATTAAAATTCTGGCCAATCTGAATATCGCAGAGACGCGGTTGCCACAGGATGGCCGGTTCCGGTTTGGTATTGACAATAAAGTGGTGGACTTCCGCGTTTCTACTCTGCCCACCGCATTTGGCGAAAATATTGTACTCCGCCTCCTGGATACTTCGCGGGCGATTCTCGGTTTTCCGGACCTTGGCATGAATGATAAGATGATCGAAGATTTCCGGAGTATTCTGCACAAACCGTATGGAATTATTTTGGTAACGGGGCCCACAGGAAGCGGTAAATCCACCACGCTTTATGCCGCCCTGCGGGAGCTGGATACACCGGAAAAAAACATCATTACTCTGGAAGATCCGATCGAGTATCACCTGGACACCATCCGGCAATCGCAGGTCAATCCAAAAATCGGGATGACCTTTGCCAACGGACTGCGGGCGATATTGCGCCAGGATCCGGACATCATTATGGTGGGAGAGATCCGGGATCTGGAAACAGCCGAAATTGCCATCAAAGCTGCCCTCACCGGTCACCTCGTTTTAAGCACCCTTCACACCAACGATGCCGCTGGGGCTGTGACCCGTTTGCTGGACATGGGGCTGGAGCCATTTCTGGTAGCGTCTGCGGTGCAGGGGGTTCTTGCCCAGCGCCTGGTACGCCGCATCTGTCCATACTGTGTCCAGGAATACGAGCCCGACAAAAAGTTGGTGCGCATTGTTGCCGGTTTTGAAGATTACAACGGCGAGACCCGCTTCTTGCGGGGCAAGGGATGTTCCCGCTGTAAGAACA
>MTOL01000130.1 GCA_002011685.1 Deferribacteres bacterium JdFR-76 | reverse complement strand
AACAAGCCGGTAGGGATTACGTCATTTGATGTGATTCGCAAGCTGAGGCGATCTTTGAAAATACGGAAGATGGGGCATGCCGGCACACTTGATCCTTTTGCGGCAGGTGTCCTGATTATTCTGATTGGGAAAGCGACCAAACGGTTTGAGGAGTTCGCAGCATTTGACAAGCAATATCTCGCGGAGATTGAATTTGGAGTGGAAACGGATACCTTCGACATAAGCGGCAAAGTGATCGAACGGCATTCTCTTGAGCGGGCTATTCCAGAAGAAGAAATTGAAAATATTTTAAGGCAGTTCACAGGCGAGATCGAACAAATCCCACCCGTTTTTTCCGCTCTGAAACACAAGGGCCGTCCGCTTTACACTTATGCCAGGAAAGGGGTAGAGGTCCAGCCTCCGCCAAGGCGGGTGCGTATTGATGCCGTGGAACTGGTGCATTATGACTGGCCCCGGGTTTGGGTGGATATCGTTTGTTCAAAAGGGACATACATCCGTTCTCTTGCCAGTGACATCGGAAAAAAGGCGGGGACCGGCGCCTGTTTACGGTCGCTGATCCGGACACGAATCGGGCCCTATCGGATCGAGGATGCTTATCATCTGGATGTCCTAACCGTTCCTGGAAAAGCTCTGGAAGTACTTGAAAGAGAAATCTCATGAAAATTGTCCGTGAAATACAGGAAATACCCGGCTCGCGTGCACCTGTGGTTACAATCGGGACGTTTGATGGCGTCCACCGTGGCCACCGCCGCTTGATCGAGAAGCTTATTGAACGCAAGCGGGCCATTTCGGGCCAGGCCTATCTGATCACCTTTGAACCACACCCTCAGCTTGTACTAAATACCCGGAAGCCGCCAATCAAAATCCTTACCACGCTGGAAGAAAAAATCGCCCTGCTCCAGCAGTTTGAGCTCGATTACATTGTTGTTCTTCCGTTTAGCGAAGATTTTGCCAGGATCACCGGAGAGGAATTCATCGATCAGATTCTTTTAAAAAAAATCGGTGCGGTAGAAATTGTGATCGGCTATGACCACGCGTTTGGTTACCGGCGCACCGGCAACATCGATACATTGCGGCAGTATGAGCGGGAGAAGGCCTTCCGCGTACACGTCGTTGAGCCCTACTATGTGGGGGATGAGCCGGTGAAAAGTTCCCGGATTCGGGAGCTTTTGCNACGCTCNNCCGANNTTACAACATGCCAACGAGCTGCTGGGATATCCGTATGCCCTGACCGGCAGGGTGGTGAAGGGAAAGGGACGGGGAAGAAAGCTTTCTTTTCCAACGGCGAATATTGCGGTGAATCATAGTGGAAAGCTCCTTCCTGCAGATGGAATTTATGTGGCGGAAGTCCAACTGGAAAAGGAGGGGCGCTGGCGTCGTGCTACGGTGAGCGTCGGGATTCGGCCTACTTTTGGTGAAACTCAACGAACGGTAGAAGCGTTTATATTACAATTCCGCGGCGAAATTTACGGAGAAACGATTCGTGTGCGGTTTCATCATCGCTTGCGAGAAGAGAAAAAATTTGATAAAATTGAAGATCTGGTCAACCAGATGAAATTGGATGTCGAAGAGACAGAACGGTATTTTGAGTTACAAACGAACGGATGGAGGGACAATGCCGCTGTCAAAAGAGGAGAAAGCAAAAATCATTAAGGAGTTTGGGATGAACGAAAANGATACCGGCCGGGTAGAAGTGCAGGTAGCTCTGCTTACCCGCCGAATCAACCATCTGACCGAGCATCTCAAAATCCACCGGAAAGATCACCATTCACGCCGGGGGTTGCTCAAGATGGTCGGTCAGCGCCGGCGCCTTTTGAACTACCTGATGCGTGAAGACATTGAACGTTACCGCAATCTGATTCAGCGCCTTGGTTTGCGTCGCTAAGAAGCAACCAAAAGAGGGAGGTTGGCCTTGATCGAGGTAAGAAATCTGACCCGTTATTACGGTTCAAAGCCAGCCATTGTGGACGTAACGTTCGATGTAGAGAAAGGGGAGGTTCTGGGTTTTCTGGGTCCAAACGCTGCCGGAAAAACCACCACCATGCGGATTATCACCTGCTACATGCCGGCTACCAGTGGAACGGTGAAAGTGGCCGGATTCGACGTATTTGAAGACTCTCTGGAAGTTCGCAAGCGGATCGGATATATGCCCGAGAATCCGCCGCTCTATCACGATATGACGGTGGAATCGTACTTGGATTTCGTGGCAAAAATCAAGGGGGTTGAGCCGCGGGAACGGAAAAAGAGCATCGACCGCGTGGTGGAGCTTACCAACATCCGAGATGTGCGGAAAACCATCATCGGCAAGCTTTCCAAGGGATTCCGGCAGCGTGTGGGATTGGCCCAGGCCCTGATTCACAACCCGGAAGTCCTGATTCTGGATGAGCCCACGGTAGGCCTGGACCCCAAACAGATTATTGAAGTGCGCAAGCTGATCAAGGACCTCGGGCAGGAACATACAATCATCCTGAGCACGCATATTCTTCCGGAGGTGAGTCAGACCTGTGATCGCGTGCTGATCATCAATGAAGGCCGGGTTGTGGCTGAAGATTCCCCCGAAAATCTTTCCGAGCGGCTGCAGAGTTCGGAGAAGTTTACCATTCAGCTGGATGTTCCACCGGAAACGGCTCTGCCCGTACTGGAGAAAGTGGAGGGCGTGAACCGCGTAATTCCGGAGAAATCCAGCGGCGACAAGTTTTACAATTACTCGGTGGAAACGGTCCGGAAAAAGGATCTGCGCAAGGAGATCGCCAAAGTGGTTGTGGAAAACGGCTGGGGGCTGTATGAACTGCGTCCTCATGGTATGAGCCTGGAAGAGGTCTTCTTGCGATTAACCACCAAAGAAGAGGAGGTAGAGGCGTCGTGAGAGGCTATTTGGCTATCGTTCAGAAGGAATTAAAATCCTATTTCGTTTCGCCATTAGCCTATGTTGTTATTTTTCTCTTTGTCCTCATCACCGGAATCTTCTTTTACCTGTATTTGAGCAGCTTCATCCGTTACGCCATGCAGGTGGCCCTTCAGGCCCAATACTACCGCAGCATGGCTCCCAAACTAAATATCAACCAGATGGTTATCCGCTACCTTTTTGGCAATATGAGCGTTTTTGCGCTGTTCTGGCTGCCGCTGATTACCATGCGCTCCTTTGCTGAGGAAAAGAAGATGGGCACCATTGAGCTGCTTTTCACCTCGCCCATCAAGAATTCCCAGACCGTTCTGGGCAAATTCACGGCCAGCCTGATTATCTTCGTTATCATGCTGGCTCTTACGTTTATTTATATGATTTTTCTCATGGTTTACGGCAATCCGGAAATCCCGCCCATTCTGACGGGATATCTGGGCCTGTTCCTCATTGGGACGGTCTACATCGCCTTTGGCCTTTTCTTTTCCTCCATCACCGAGAACCAGATCATTGCGGCCGTAGCTACATTCGGGATGATTCTGCTTTTCTGGGTAATGGGGTGGATCGGCAATTTTGTGGGACCGGATACGGCTGAAATTCTGCGCAACCTTTCCATTATCGAACATTTCGATGACTTTGCCAAAGGCGTTATCGATACCAAGCATATTGTTTACTACCTGAGCTTTGCGTTTTTTGGGGTGTTCCTGACGTACCTGTCCCTTGAGTCGAATCGGTGGAGGGTATAAGGAGGCATCCAGGGATGAAACGCTATCGACACATTATCGGCGCAGGTGCGATTTTATTACTGATTGTGCTGGCTATCATAAAATCCATTCTGGGTACTGTTGGGCTGGCAGGGACCATTCTGCTCTTCGTTGGGATTGCCGGACTGGTCGGGTATGTCATTTTGATGTTGCCGGAAATTTCTAACTATTTCTCGAGGCGGTCGGCTAAATACAGCACCAATGCACTGGCCTCTGCACTGATTGTCCTGCTGATTTTAATCATCATTAATGCATTTGCTGTCAACAACAACTGGCGGAAGGATGTGACCGCTGCCGGCCAGTTTTCCCTTGCACCGCAGACCATCAAGGTTCTGAAAAACTTAAAAGTCCCGGTCAAAGCTACCGCCTTTTTCCGTTCAAATAACAAACGGCGCATTGAGGATCTGCTAAAAGAGTACGCTTACCATTCGGACAAATTCGAATACGAGATCGTTGATCCGGATAAAAGCCCGGACATTGCCAAACGATACAATATCACCATGTACGGCACCACCGTAGTGGAAAGTGGCGGCAACCGGGAAGAAATTACTACAGTGAAAGAACAGGATCTCACCAATGCAATTATCAAAGTGTCCCGCGAAAAGAAAAAGGTCATTTACTTTGTGAAGGGACACGGCGAACGGGACATTGATACCCGGATTGAGGGCAATAAAGGCGGGGACGGTTTTGCCACCGCTAAAGAAGCCCTGGAGGCGATGAATTTTGAGGTAAAATCGCTGTTGCTAATTAACGAGGACAAAGTTCCCGAAGATTGCGCCGTTCTTGTTGTTCCGGGGCCACAAACGCCCTTTTTGCAGCCGGAAGTGGAACGTGTGAAGAACTATTTAAACGGGGGTGGCAAGCTTCTGTTGATGGTAGATCCTGAGCCGGGCTGGGATGGGGCATCGCTGGTGGAAGGTTGGGGGGTTNAGATACACAATGATATTGTGCTGGATGTATCGGGAATTGGCCAGCTCTTTGGCGCAGGCCCGCAAATTCCAATCGCCACCAGCTATGGCGATCATGCCATTACGGAAGATTTCCGCAACATGATCACCGCTTATCCATGGGCTCGTTCGCTCGAAATCGACTACCAGAACAAGCCGGCTCAGGTCACGGCCACGAAACTGGTTGAAACATCACCACGGAGCTGGGGCGAAACCAACATCAAAAACGAAAAACCCGTTCATTATACCGAAGGAAAAGACTTCAAAGGTCCGCTTACCCTGGGGGTGGTTCTGGAAAGGGAAGCGGAAGCCGATACGGCCTTTTCGGAGATTTCCGGGAAGAAGAAAAAGACACGGGTTATTGTTTTTGGGGATTCGGATTTTGCCACCAATGCTTTCTTTCACGTACAGCGAAATGGAGATCTGTTTTTGAGTATGGTATCCTGGCTGGCCGAAGAGGAAGACCTTGTCTCCATTCGGCCGCGCGAGCCGGAAGACCGGCGGGTAAACATGACGAAAGCTCAGTCGCGCTTTGTGCTGATCTTTGGCGTGATCATCTTTCCTGCTCTGATCCTGCTGACGGGTGTTGGAATCTACGTTAAAAGGAGGAGATGAGGGTAGGGAGCGATGAAACCGCGTACCACACTGACACTGTTTTTAATTCTGGTATTTCTGGCGGGGTTCTATTACATTTACCAGATCCGCGGAGGGAAAGTGCGCCAGGAGCGCGCTGAGCGCGAAAAACAGTTCCTCACATTTGAAAAAGACAGCGTACAAACCATCCGCTTGATCAAACCGGATCAGACCATTGTCATCACCCGAACCGGCGATGAACCGTGGCACATTGTGGAACCCATTCAGACGAAAGCGGATCAGAACCAGGTGACCAGTATTTTGAACGTTCTGAAGGATGCCAAAATTGAACGGGTTGTGGCGGACTCTGCTACTGATTTGAGCCCATTTGGGCTGGATCCGGCCCAGGCTACGCTGATTTTCGAGTATCGTGACAAATCAGCCGATACGGTTTATATCGGAGAACGGAATGCGACCCGTGCATATACGTTCGCAAAAATCAGCGGTGACCCGCGCGTTGTTTTGACAACCAGTTCCCTTGCAAATACGGGCGAGAAGACGCTCTATAATCTCCGCAATAAAAAGGTACTGGAGTTTGAAAAAGACAACGTCAAAAAGATTGTTTTTGGGGTAAAAGGGAAAACCTATGTGGTTGAAAAGCGCGGGGACGAGTGGTACCTGACATCGCCCGTGGAACGCAAAGCGGATAAAGATGCCATTGAACGGGTCCTGAATCGGCTGGAAATTGAACGTGCCGATGAATTCGTAGATGAGCATCCCAAATACCTGTCTGACTATGGTCTGTTCCGTCCGGATTATTCCATTGAACTCATTCTGGCACCAAACGATGCCAAAAAGAAATTGCTCATTGGCAAGAAAGTGAAGCCGGACAAATACTACGTTAAAGATGATTCCCGTGATCCTGTCATGAAGATCGGCGGTTACCTTGTAGACAATATTCCCAAATCGCTGTTTGAGTTCAGCGATAAACACATTCTTAGTTTTGACCGGAATGCCATCACCAGTGTTGAAATTGCCTATGCCGATACGACCATTTGGGTCGAAAAAGATTCATCGGATACCTGGACCATTGTTCAGCCGGATACCGCCAAAGCCAAAAGCTGGCGGATGAGCAGCCTGCTGGGTACAATGGAACGGCTGCGGACTGAGGAGATCGTGACCGAAAATGCCACAAATCTTTCCCAATATGGGCTGGATAAGCCCATCTGCCGTGTAACGCTGGTTGACAGTACCGGTAATGTTCAGGAAATTCTTTACTGGGGTAAAAAAGCCGACAACCAAACCTCATATGTAACCAATAAAGCAAGGAAGAAAATTCACAGAGTTCGTTCGTATAATTTAAGCAGTTTGAAACTAAAGCTAAGCGATCTAAAGGAATAAACGGAGTGGAGGATTGATGGTTCACCGAGTAGAAACAGAAATTGGGGGACGAAAGCTAATAATTGAGACTGGAAAAGTAGCCAAGCAAGCCTCGGGAGCGGTAACCGTTCAGTATGGTGAAACGATGGTGCTGGCCACGGCTGTGGCTTCTGATAAACCAGTTGAGCAACTGGATTTTATGCCGCTGCAAGTAGAATACCGGGAGCGTGCTTACGCGGCCGGAAAGATCCCTGGCGGCTTTTTCAAGCGGGAAGGCAAACCCAGCGAAAAAGAGACCGTAAGTGCGCGCCTTACGGATCGTCCTATCCGGCCGCTGTTTCCCAAAGATTACCGCAACGAAGTGCAGGTGATTATATTCGTTCTTTCGGCAGACAAAGAAAACGATGCGGATGTGCTCGGTACAATCGGAGCCTCTGCAGCGCTCTCCATTTCTCCCATTCCTTTTTTGGGCCCCATCGCTTCGGTGCGTGTGGGCCGGATTGATGGCGAATTTATCGTCAATCCCACGTTTCAGCAGCTGGAACAGAGCGAGATGGATGTGGTCGTGGCCGGCTCCAAAGATTCCATTCTCATGGTGGAAGGGTGGAGCCGCGAGGTTTCTGAGGAAGATATGATTCAGGCACTGGAATTTGGCCACAGGGAAATTGTAAAGATTATTGCGCTGCAGGAAGAGCTCATTCAGGCGGCCGGTAGACCCAAAGCAGATTACGTCCACATTGTTCCTCCAGAGGACCTGGTGAACCGCATCCGTGAGGAGTATGACGCCAGGATCGCGGAAGCGTTGACCATTGCAGATAAGACCGAGCGAAAGGGATTCTTAAAAGCCCTGAATGAAGAAGCAGCCGAAAAATTTGCCGGGGATTTTGAGGACAGTCTGCAATTCATCCCGTACATTGTTGAGGACATTCTTCGCGAAAAAATGCGCAAGCAGGTCCTGGAACAGCACCGCCGTATTGACGGGCGAGGACTGGATGAGATCCGGCCGGTTGAATGTGAGGTTGGAATACTTCCCAGGGCTCACGGTTCGGCTCTGTTTACACGGGGTCAGACCCAGAGCCTGTGCGCAACCACCCTAGGCACCAAAATGGATGAGCAAAAAATCGAGGGACTGGACGGTGAATCCTGGAAACGTTACATGTTGCACTATAATTTCCCGCCGTTCTGTGTGGGAGAGATCCGCCGGATGCGGGAGCCTGGTCGCAGGGAGATCGGGCACGGCCAGCTGGCCGAGCGGGCGTTGAAACCGCTGATTCCTGAAGAGTCCGACTTTCCATACACCATCCGGATCGTGTCGGATATTCTCGAGTCCAACGGCTCATCGTCCATGGCTACGGTTTGTGCCGGATCGCTCTCCCTGATGGATGCCGGTGTGCCCATCCGCACCAATGTAGCCGGCATTGCCATGGGGTTGATTAAAGAAGGCGAACAGGTCGCTATTCTTACCGATATATTGGGCGACGAAGATCATATGGGCGATATGGACTTCAAAGTAGCCGGAACCCGGGATGGGATTACTGCATTTCAGATGGATATCAAAATCCCCGGGATCACATTTGACATCATGCGCGAGGCGCTGATGAAGGCCTATGAGGCCCGCCTGCAGATTCTGGATATAATGGACGCAACGCTGGATCATCCGCGCGAGTCCATTTCGCCCTATGCACCCAGAATCTTCACCATGCAGATTCCAACGGAAACGATTGGGCTGGTTATTGGTCCGGGCGGAAAAACCATCCGGGAGATTATCGACAAAACCGGCGTGACCATCGACATCGAAAATGATGGGACNGTAACCATTGCCGCCGTGGACAGTGCTGCGGCGGAGGAAGCCAAAAAGATCATCGATAAGCTGACGGTCATGCCGGAAGTGGGCAAAACCTATATCGGCAAAGTGAAGCGAATTATGGATTTCGGCGCTATTGTCGAGATTTTGCCCGGTCGGGAAGGATTGCTGCACATTTCAGAAATTGATCACCGGCATGTGCGGCGGGTGGAGGATGTGCTGAAAGTGGGCGATGAGGTGGCAGTAAAGCTGCTCAGCATTGGCGAGGACGGAAAATATTCCTTAAGCCGCAAAGCCCTTATTCCCAAACCGGAAGGTATGCCTTCCAACCGGCGCGGCCCACGCCATCACACTCCGCCAAAAAGGAGAAGATAATCCACCATGAAAGTGCAGGAAAATTACCGGAAGACCATCCTGGATAACGGCATTCGGGTGGTCACGGAGAGGATTCCTCATGTCCGCTCCGTGTCCATCGGAATCTGGATCCAGGCAGGCACCTGCGATGAAGCGCCCGAGTACAATGGCGTGGCCCATTTTGTTGAGCACATGGTATTCAAGGGAACGGAAACCCGTTCTTCTCTGGAAATTGCCGATGCCATCGAATCTCTCGGTGGCTCCATCAACGCATTTACAAGCAAAGAACTTACGTGCTTTTATGCACAGGTGCTGGATGAGAATATCGAAGTCGCCCTGGAAATCCTGTCGGACCTCGTACTTCATCCGAGGCTGGATGAAAACGACATTGAGCGGGAAAAGGGAGTTGTGCTGGAAGAGATTATGGAGCTGGAAGACACTCCCAGCGAACTCGTTCACGAAATATTTATACAGGATCTTTTCAAACCGCACCCGCTTAGCTTTTCAATTCTTGGAACAAAGGAGACGGTCCAGCGGCTGGGGCGGGAGGATATTCTGCGGTTTATGAGCGAAAACTATTCGGCCAACCGTGTGGTTGTAGCAGCGGCGGGAAATCTGGATCATAATCATGTCGTCAGACTCGCGGAAAAATTTCTTGGACGGCTATCTTCCGCTTCCAGCCGGAATCTGCCAGAACTTCCGCCGGAACGCCCGGCCACCAATGTGGTCAAAAACCGATTTCAACAGGCGCACATCTGCATCGGCCGAAGAGCTTTTCACTACACACATCCCAAACGGTACCCGCTTCTGTTGCTGAACACCATTCTGGGATATGGAATGAGTTCCCGGCTTTTTCAGAACATTCGCGAAAAGCATGGGCTCGCCTATTCCATCTATTCATTTGCCGATTTTTTGAAGGACACCGGGATTTTTGGCGTCTATTTGGGGACAGATCCAGAAAACATCGATCTTTCGGTGGAACTGGTAAAAAAAGAGCTGAAAGACCTAAAAGAAAACCATCTGGACAATGGAGAGCTGGAGAAACGCAAAAATCAGCTGAAAGGGAACCTCATCCTCGGGCTGGAGAGCACCTCGGGACGCATGAACCGACTGGCGAAAATGGAAATCTATCGGGGGGATTTTTTGTCCATTGAAACAATTATTCAATCCATCAATGCGGTTACCGAAGAAGATATTCACAGCGTTGCCGAAGAGCTGTTTGATGATCATCAGTTATATTTAACCATTCTGAAGCCGGAAGAAAACGGCCAGGGACTATCAGGCTGATTTTTCTTTGGCGAATTCTCAGAAATGAAAATCCCACTTCGCATTTTCGCCTTCCACCATGTGTGCAACCATTTTTTGCCTTCGGTGGGACGGGTCTCTCCTCAGAAATTTGACTATTTTCTTTCGCAGATTGCCAAGCGGAAAATATCGACTCTGCAGTTAAAAGACGTTCCGAATCTTTTGATGAAAAAGGGCCGCGTTCCGTGCGCTGTTTTGACCTTTGACGACGGGTTGCGCTGCTTTTTTGAGCATGCTTTCCCGCTCCTTACGGACCGTGGTATGGAAGCAACGGTTTTTATCCCCACGTTTCATGTGGGCAAAAGGGCTTCATGGGATTATTATTCCTATCCTGGCGC
>MTOL01000127.1 GCA_002011685.1 Deferribacteres bacterium JdFR-76 | reverse complement strand
TCGCCTTTTCATCGTTCATCCCNTTCTTGATGCACATAAATCCATAACTTTTTCAAATTAAAATAAATAGCCCGTTCTCTTGAAACAAGAGATCTCTACAAGAATNGCGNCTGGTGGTGAATCAAAAGCTTGGCAGTAGAAATTATTGAATCATTAAATGTTGAGCANTTAAACATATCAGAAAACTATTCTGTTTCACAAACTTTAATATTGCAAAACAACCGTCNCGGAATGCATCCTCTGTNCAGCTCAAAGAAATCGCCTCGAATTCCGCCACAGAAATACTTGAAGAATACAAATTCACACAGTCAAAAGACACGCATTTCGGAGCTGAAGAATCGCCTTCCGGGAATCCCATAAAAAGGGAGATGATCCTATTTTTCCCTGAATCAAGAAAAGATTAAGGTGACAGAAAGAAGGCCGTTTTTGAAATTTTTGCCGGTTTCTTTCCCCCCGGAATTGCGCCCTTGCGAGCACCCGGTCTATTTCTCACAAAAGAACAGGAAACTTCCAGCGGAAATAGCTTCCGCAGCTGTCTTTACGGACGGTATTGTGTCCACGTCCGAAAAGCAGTAGCCTTTCTGGATCTATTATTCTGGCCGTATTCTCGGACCCTTTACTCAAAGTACCTGGTGATCCCCAGAAAATAGCGGACATCCCGAAACTTTCGGGTATACTTGAACGCGTAGGAACGCTCCGGCCTTCCGATATCGTCCCCTCCAATAACCACCGTCAACTCCGCAGAGATCCGCCACGGTCCCACCAAAAGACCTACCCCCGCATCCCATTCTGGAATGATCATTCCGGAATTAAACCAATCCTTTTCATCAATGCTGTAAGCTGGTTTGGCATTTCGGTCATACTGGCGGTGATATTTGGCACTGATCAACGCTTCACCGCTTACACCAAGAGCAGTAAAAATTTCAACCGGAGGAAAAGAAAAGGTGACCCGTCCTTTTTGGACGATGCCCACATAGCGGAGATCACGATAGTATGTGTAGGGATAGTCCTCTCCGGAATATTTCCGCACGGCATAACCCTGTTGCAGATAGGATACACCGGCTACATAAGAAAAGATCTTGGCAAAACGGTATTCAAATTCCAGCAAAAAAAAGGGATTGTTTCTGGCCTGGGTTTTCAACCGTTCTCCAGTTTCCTTATGGACCACCGCCATGTTGGCATGATTGATTCCAACTTTGAATGAAAGGCCGATTTTTTCCTGAGAATACGTACCGGAATTGACAAAAAGAATAACGAACAGGAGGAACCACAATCTGCGGCGGCGCATTTGTACCTCCAGAATCCAGTCTGCATTTTAGAAGTTCCTTAATAGTCGCGTCTGTCGGGAGGACGCTGATAGTTCAGTTCCAGCAGTTTCCGCCACTCCCAGTTTTCAATTTCTCCCCGGTAGGTTGAATGAACCAGTTCATACTGCTGGTATCCGGTAAAATCGATAAAAACAAATTCCACGCCACCCTGTAAGTTGTCGTAAGTCCAGATCTGGTAGGCCCGGCCCATGGGCGAGCTGGGTACCCGTTCCACATTGCTGGGAGGGCCGTAAAGGATGTACACCCGGCCGAAATCGGTTTGCCACCCTTCTGTAAATCCTGAAAAATGCTGGTTGGCATACCGGACCCGCTCCAGATACTCCCGGCGGTACTCATTTTCCGGAGTTTCCGGTTTTGGGTCCCTTTTCCGCCAGAACTCAACCAGAAACTGTTTCTTGGCATCCAGATCTTTAAGCGACCGGATCACATCCATCTCGCTTTTTGTGGCAATATAGCGGATGTATTTCAATTCATTTTCGATCTGAATAGGAGCCATGCGCTCGTAGACCGAATACGTTCTTCCTCCCGCAACAACCGGCTGAGCCAGCGGTTCTTTCTTTTCGACCCCAGGATTATAGCAATAAAAGCGACTCCGTGTATAGGCCAGATGCTCCCGGGCAGAATCCGTCACCGCAAAATACAGCCAGTACGTTCCGGACGGCAATTTCGAGATATTCACGATCCCTATTTCTACAGCGCGATTTCCCTTTATGGGCCGGGTCCGAACATGTTCTCGGACCCCATCTACCTTTTTTCCATCCAAGTCCGTGACAAAATAATTGATTGTGTAGTTATCCCCTTTAATTCCTTCCTGCAGGTTATAAATTTCCACATAAAAGAAGATCACTGGATAGGGTGACCCAAAAAATCGCCCCGGATTTGGAATCACTTCCAGACCATTTTTTACCATTACAGGCGGAGATTGTTCTGTCGCCTGGCGTATCGAGCGGCACAATTGCAAGTCACTCAGAGAAAGCTGTGTCTTGGGAAATGCCTGGTTAGAAATTTCCAGTGATGTACTTGTTCTTCTTTTGGGATCGTTCGCATCTTCCACCTGAATTTCGATACGGTAATCTCCCGGCTGGATTTGGTAGCGGATAAGATCAAATTTTGCAACATTCGGATCTGCCAGTCCACTTTTTTTCTGTTCCACCCGCCAGGCTTTCTTTTGGATCAGACTATCTCCCTGAAATAGGGAAAGGCGCACCACAACNTGTGCCAGCGAATCATCCCCATGCGGTACAAATTTCCATTCACTTGGATAGAGGGCGTAATAAACCTCTACAAAATTTTCGAACTCGTTGGCCCGGAAATGGGCATAGTCTACATCCACATGTAGTTCCTGTGAATTTTCACCCGACACGGCAATGCCGGCTGCTAACCAAACCAACAAAGCAACCCAAATTCTTTTCCATCCCCTCATGATAAACCCTATTTTTGACCGGTTTTTTTGCTTTTTCCTAATCAATATAACAAACAAGCGGCACCGATGCATGGTTTTCCAAATAAAAAAGGGTTGGGTATCCCTACCCAACCCTTTTTCCACCATTTGAGTCGGCAAAATTAGAAGCCAATCCGGAATGCAAACACGTGATTGGCATCAAAGTATTCCACGGCCCGATACGCATAGTCAAGAGCGAATTCGACTCCAGCAAATTTTTGGACAAACCCGGCGCCAAATGTTGGACCATAGATGTACGTCATGTTGCTGGGCAAATTGGCACCAAGAGCGTATCCGCCCCGCAGAAAGAAGCGATCCTGGTAGTTAAATTCAACTCCCAGTTTATGTTCATCTGCGGCGAAGTTATGGTTCTGGAAGAGATAAGAGGCGGTCACGCTTCCCATATCACCCAGCGAATATTCATAAGAGAGACCAAGTTCCACTATGGAAGGAAGCTCAAACGCAGCCGGATCCAACTTGATATTGGTTGTTGGCCGTTTGGCTCCTTCAATTCGGCCCAGGTAATTCAGCCCCGTACCGTCATAGGTCATTGAAGGGCCAATGTGTTTTACCGTTACACCAAGATTCAACCCGCGGATACCGGCAAATCCAAGATACTGGATACCTGCATCAAAGGCTACACCCGTGGCACCAACCCGCGGAATCTGCTCCCGGATAATCTTCATCGTCACACCGAAAGCTACACGGTCGATCAGCATCCGGGCGTATGTGAAGCCAAGCGTAAAGAAAGTCGGCGAAAAGAGCTGCCCGGTACCATCCGGGTTATCCGCAGTGGTGATCTCAATATCCCCGAACCCGAATGTCTTCAGGGAGAAACCAAAATGGCCGATGCCCCCAAAATTTGCCTCCACAGCGATGTAGTCAACGCTGATGTCCGCCAGGTACGTCATATGCGAAAACATGGCGTTTNCGATCTGCGTTGGTACCGCGGGCCAGCCCGGCGGGATTCCAGTAAATGGCTTCTACCCCGACGGCATTGGCGGTACTGGCTCCTCCCAGAGCCAGATACCGCGCTCCTACCGGAACAAGCAGCTGTACACCGGAGGCCGTGCCGACACGGTCAACGCCTCCCGCAAAACCAATTGCATGGGAAACCAAAAGAAACCCCAATGCAATGGCTGTGATCCGAAAACTCTTCCGTATCATTTTATTCTCTCCTTATTTATTTCAAACCCAACTTATCCTCCTCTTCCGGAAGCCGGTTCGAAATCAATAGACCTCAATGAACTCTTCCTCACGGACCACAACAAGTTTCAGGATCTTCGTGGCCCCCAGATCCGGCATCTCGATGTGGATGATGTACATACCACTGGCCACGGGCAATCCGTTGTGGTTCTTCAGATCCCAGCGGAAGAACTGGCTCGGACTGTCCTTATGCAGGATCTGCACCAGATTCCCGGCCAGATCGAAGATCCGGAAGATGGCCCGCTGCGGCAGATGGTTGAAGGAAACGAACCGGTCAATCGCAGTCAATTCTCGCGGATTGAATCCGTAATACGGGTTCGGATAGACCTTAATTTTCTCTACATCTGCCAGAGCGTTTTCTTTTGAATACTCAGGTGCCTTCGATTTGAACAGGTACACATCGTTCGGAGTGTTGGGTTTGTTGGTAATCCAGCGGATGACCGTACCGATTTCTGGCAGTGTACCAGCGCCGCCAAAATCACAGATGATAATCCTGGCCAGCACCTCTTCCGTATGATCCCACCAGCTATAGGTGTAGGCGCCACTGGTAATATCCTGTACAAACACATCCCACGTCCCCTGATCATCCAGCGGACGGCGAAAATAAATCCAGTCCGTCGCCGGATAGCCAAACGCAGGATCCGTGTATGCAAAGTCAAACGCACCTACCGTCGCTCCGCCCGAATAACCCCCCGTCAGCAACCGAATATCATCGGACGGATCATCAAACGTCCCAATCCCCACATCCCACGCTTCAAACGGAACCACGGCAAACGTGTCCGCATCGTACCACCACAGGTAATATCCACCTTCCTGCGTAAAGCGCATTTCAAAGTCATGGGACCGGGCATTTGCAATGCTACGCGCCATTCGCTCAATATTTCCGGTACCACCACCGGCACTGATGTACCAGCGGTTGGGATCGCTGGGGGCACTGAGGCTGTGCCAGACATTGTTCCCGCCATAAGGAGCACCCGCTTTATCCCATTCGCTCTCCGGTAGCGGTCCATTGGCATTGGCCACCTGCACAATGGCCTTAATGCCGGGTTCCGGCCCCATCACTTTCACCATCAATCCATCTACTGTCAGATAGTTGTCGTCGCCCGACTGATTTGTCTGCTTATCCAGTTTTACCTCGCCCGTCGTTACATCGATCAGCGACCAGGTCACGTTGCCCTGATCATCTTCTTCAAAGATCACCTTATACTCATGGCCGGTGGNTTTGGTCGGATCCACTACCGTCACCACAACCTGGCCATCCGATGTCCCCTGATGAACAACCTCCAGCGTCTCGCCGATGGTATGGGTGTAGCGTACGCCAACCGGCGGCGCCTGGGGGGTAGCACGCTTCACGATCAGCGAACTCTCCAGAGAGTGGATCGGCACATCCGCACTCGGATTGTAATTATACGCTGTAACGGCAAAGAAGTAGTCCGTACCGTTAATAAGCGGACGCCCTGTGAAAGCATCTTTGGTGATCACCATCATCCTCTTGATCCCGGTGTTCTTTCCGATCTGAACCGGCTGCATGAGGATCTGCCCGGATTTCTCATCAAACACCGGATCGAGGATGGTGGTTACCTCGTTGACGACATCGAACGTTGCCAGCTTAATTGCATCCTTAAACGTTCCCTGAGCATTGGGAAGCTGATAAACGTTATACCCCTCAAATTTATATCCTTGGGCTTCGTACTCTTCGGTAGCCCTTACAGCTGCCGGATCCTCACCCCAATTCAGGATCACTTTCCGGTCCAGATTGGTAATGGACAGTTTAGGTGCGGGCGGCGCTTTGGGAAGCTGGAACAGATTGTCATAGGCATTCTGTGCCGAGATGTCATTGAACTTCAGAACAGCCACACTGGAAAGACGGTCCGCCCCAAGACCGACCACAAAAGCGACTACCACTTCCTGGGTATCGCCATACGCCATCTGAAATGGACCGGTGATCATCTGCATCCGGCGGTCACCTGCAGGCAGAATCACACCGTCCAGATCGCCTTCACCGGTTACCGGATCGCCTGCCAGGGTGAATTTGGTTGGCGTTACGCCGTCATTCAGCGTGAACGGCGTTCCCTTCCGCGGCAGCAGGCCGTTCATCAGGTTGTACCACTGCAGTGTACCGGCATACTCTTCACGATCCGGGTCGGATATGGCGCTGCCCGCGGCAAAGTAATTGAACGCCGTCATCGGCAGATTGATGTAACCGGTAATTTTCTTCAAATCCCAGATGGCCACATCATTTGGATCGCCGGTGTAAATTCTCGGACCCTGAAGGAAGTCGTACCCGGCTGAAGGCGGGGCCAGATCGTAGGCCCGGAATTTCACGTCAGTCGTCACGGAGTTGTACACAAACGAAAGGCTGAGCGTGGTATCGCATCCCACAAAGTCGTCAGAATACTCACCCAGGTCCGGGTCGGACCACTGGGCGATGAACATGCTGTCGATGGTAGCATCTTGGGGTGTATCAGCCCGCCCTTTGTAAATAAGACGATACCGTTTGAAGATAACCTTGCCGAGAGCATCGGTACGATTGTAAGCCCAAAGGGTTACCTGCAATTCCAGACCGATCGGTGGGGACCCATAAAGCTGGAGCGTACGGCCTTCGTTAAGATCGTTTGCCACAAACCATACCACTTGGTCGGCGCCAGCCAGCCCGGGCTCTTCGATCTCCCCGGGGAAATCGATGCGGCCGTTTCCATTCAGGTCCTCAGAATATCCGTAATCAAGAATTCCGTTGCCGTTCACATCGTAGAAAGGCGCCCCTTTCTGCCAGGGCCATTCATACCAGTCTTTTTCGTACTGGGCCCGCACCTTGGCGATATCGTCTTCCGTGATTTCAGAGAGACTTTTTTCGAAAAACTCGGCCGCATCCTGGCGTAGATCAGCAGTTTTCCAGTCGCGGCGGATTCTCCAGATGCGGACATCGGGGGCGTCCGGGTTTTCGGCTACACCCGGTGAAATGATGGCTCCCTGAATCAGCCCCGTGGTATACGTGGTCCCCCCAACACGCAGGGCTGGCTGCTGGCCATCGTTCACNAAACCACCCCAAACCAGACCGTCGGTGTAAATTACACCGGCACCGAANGTTCCACGNGGATAGAATGCACCGTTGCCTTCGGTATATGGATCGTGGGCCGAGATTCCGTCTGCCCAGACCCAGTAGGCAACTTCATTTATATTGGAAAGAGTGAACTTGGGTTCTCCCATTGTCTTCATCAGGGCAGGCTTCCAGCTGCCTTTGCCTTCTTCTTTTGCATAGCCCACATTCCATGCGAATGTGAAGGCTAATGCAATCGCAAGGCCGGCTATCAATATTTTTCTCATGACTGTTTCATCCTCCAATTTCTGAACGACTCTCGTCCATTCCGTCAATCCGCAGCCTATCTTTAGTAATTGATGTAAACACCAAACCGGATTTCACGCGGACGGCCCCACAGATCCGTACCACGGAATCCGGACCAGAGATAATGCTGCCGGTTCTGCAGGTTGATAGCGCGGTAGAGCATCACATACCCTTCTCCACCGGCACTTTCGATGACACTTCCGCTAAGATCCGGATTTTCCAGAAATCCATCGCTGTAGGCATTTCCGGTCCGCGGATAGACGTTGATCACATTCTTGGTGTTGAAGACATTCCGGACGTATACATAGAAATTGACATCCAATCCTGCAATGGTCACCGTCTTATCGACCTTCATATCCAGGTAGAAATTCCACGGGGTCGTGGAAGAACCAATGGGTTCCAGCGGACGGCGATTTCGCGCGTCGAAGTCTGGCAGAATTGCTCCCTGCGCCGCGTCGTTCTGGCCGATTCCGCCGGTGCTCAATGTATACGGATGGCCGCTGTTAAAGGTGAACAGCAGGTTGATACCGGAACGCTCCAGAATCGGGCCGCCATCATCTTTGCCAAAACGGTAATCCAGGCTGATGGAGCCCTGATGGGTCTGGTTAAAATACAGCGGTGTGATGATGGTAATCTGGTTCGTAGCCTGATCCAGCGAAGCGCTGGCCTGGTTCACATATGAACCGGTTCCCTTGGCCTGAGAGAATGTGTAGTTAATCCAGCCCATCACCCGGTTCGTGCGCCGCAGCGTGAAGCGGAACTCCATGCCCTTCGTGGTAGCAAAGTCGCCATTCTGGGTAATGTCGTAAGACGAAATACCCGACTCTGGAGAGCCGAAGATCCGCCGCGTTTGCAGCTGATCTTTGATATCTTTGTAAAATAGCGTCACATCAAACGATGCGTTTGTAGCGAATTGATGGGCAAATCCGATTTCGTACTGAGTCGTCCGTTCCGGATTGACCCGCCAGGCCATGGGGTTGCCGTAGAAGAAACCGCCAGCCAGCTGCGTCCATCGCGTGTACGTGCCGCGGTAAGCCTGGGACATCTGCGGCATCTGGACAAATTTACCCCACTGAACATGCAGCTTGGTCCGGTCAGTCACCGGAAAGGCAAATCCCAAACGCGGACTTACCGTCACAAACGCTTTTACTTTCCGGAACTTGGACTGATCAAGAGTAATGTCTTTCTCATTCAAGCCAGGATTGGAATAGTCGATCGGTTCCCACTGATCCATGTTGTAATAATCCAAACGCAGACCGGCATTCACCACCAGATCGGTGAACTCATACCGATCCTGGATGTAGAAGGCACCGATCAGCGGATGGCGAGGCTTCGTCAGGAAGTCCCCTTCATCGGTTTCATTGCCCATCACGTCGTAGCCGTAATTGTTCGGGCTCAACGACCTCAGATACAGCTCAAACCGCTTTGGATTTTTGGTTACATCGGGATTGTCGCGCAGGAATTGAAGCAAACCACCGCTAACTACGCCACCCAGGCCGCTCCAGTTGCGCAGCGTCCAGTACTGAATCTCACCACCAAACTGGATTTGATGGCGTTTGAGCTGGTGGGTAAAGTCAAAATTGGCACCGATGTAGTTCCTCTTATACTTCGCATATCCGGTCAGCAAGTTGCCCGGACGATCGAACGGAAAACCGTAGATGTCGTATGCATTTGGATCGTTCGTGTAGGACTCCCAATTGGGGAACCCAATTTTGGCATTTTCCAGACTGTCGGCATAAATCCAGTAATTATCCTTAAAAAATGGATCGTACGTATGGCCCCGGTTATCATGGTAAATCAGCGACAGGGTGTAAAATGTTTTTGGTGAGATAACATGTGTGATCTTCGCCGTGATGGTTGCGTCGCTGTATTCGGTGATCGGGAGCCTCTTCGTATTGAAAATGCGCATAATGGGCAGCCCGTTGTGGCGGTATTTGGAATAGGTATTCACCCACGAAAGCCGGATATTGATCGGGCTGAAATCGAATGTTAAGCTGGCATTGGTAACAAAACGGTTCAGCGTAGCGCCCGGGACGTTGCCACCTTTCCACTCAATAACATCCAGGGTATCGCCGGCGTGTCCGCCACGCAGCCCCGTATCCACCAGCCACATGGGCTCGCCACTGGGCAGCTTGGTAACGCCGTTCACAAATTTGAACGGTGTCCAGAACCGGCGATAACGATCTTTATAATAGGTATTCTGTCCAGCGAAGAAGAATTTTACCTTCTTGCCTAGACCCGGGACCGGTCCGCTTACCGTTATGGTATTATCCGCATAGCCATAGGAATAGGTTCCGAATCGTTTTTTATTCGGAGAAGTGAAGTTATCGGTTTCGGAACGGATGCTGAAGTGGTAATCAGGGGTCCCGCTCTTTAACACAGCAGCAAACACACCGCCGTTTGCGCTGCCGTACTGAGCATTGTAGCCACCGGTCTGAACCTGAATNTCCTGCAGCGCGTCCGGAACGATCGTCGCAGCCTGGTTGCCTGAAAACACGTCACGTACGTTGGCACCTTCCACATAGTAGCCCACTTCATCCGCACGGGAACCGCGGATGTAGATGCCTCCGTCCTGCACCACCACACCGGGATTCAGCACGGCAGCAGCCATTGTGCCGCGCACTGGCAGGTTCTCGATGGTCTCGGAATCCACAATGCGCACAGCATTGGTTGCGGTTTTTTCGATAAGTGGCCTTTCGGCAACCACCTCGATGGCCTGAGCCTCAATGGCCGTCTGAACCAGCTCAAAACGCACGCGCTCCGTCAATCCGATGCGCACGCGGATTCCGCGGATCGTCATCGGCTGGTACCCAACAAACCGCGCCGTTACATTGTACACACCTGCGGGAATATTGTGAATAATGAATTCGCCATTCAAATCTGTAGCAGCCCCCCAGCTTGTTCCTTCCACAATAACGTTTGCACCTGGCAGGGGCTCTCCCGTCTGCTTGTCCACCACCACTCCTGCAATACGCCCCGTGGTGGTCTGGGCCAGAAGCATGGACGGCACCAAAGCCACCAGTGCCAGAACCGCAACTAGCAACATAAATTTA
>MTOL01000047.1 GCA_002011685.1 Deferribacteres bacterium JdFR-76 | reverse complement strand
AAGCCCCAGTATCCTAGCCAGAGCGAATCGCCTACAACCGCACCGGTTTTATCCACATTGATCCCCTTTTCCGCGTCAATGGCAATAAGACGCATCCCATTGAAAACCGGCAACTGATCCACATTGGGATCGTCCGGCTGAATAACCGGTACCGGTCCCATGACCGTTTTCCCATCCAGGGTAACTCGAACGAGGGTGCCAAGGGCAGAATCCACCTCAAAATGCACTTCATAGGTGCCGGAGACCACCTCATAGGGATTGAGAATTTCAACCTTGACTACCCCGTCCGAATTTCCACTTACGTGTTCCACTTCGGAGACCATGGCATTCTGAAACCCCGCTTGCCGAGCCTGAGGAACAACCCGAACGGTGTTATCGCCCGGAAGATCCGGGTTTGTTTTCCGGGAGTTTTCCAGCGGCGGAATCACCAGGTCTCCCAGCTTATCATCGCTATCGTAGGCACAAACGGCGTACCAGTACTCCACACCATTTTTCAGGTTCTTATCCACAAATTTGTGCTGCAGTCCGGTATCGTCTCCAAGGTAAAAGAAGGGATCGGCTTCGCTGACCCCGGTAATACCGTTTTTCAGATCGAACTGAGCCAGCGGCACGTATCCAACTACAGCACCATTTGCGTTGGTAATGGGATCACCCCAAGTACGTCCGCGATCCGTGGACCGGTAGATACGGTAACCTTCAAAGCGGTTATTGCCGGTCAGCGGGTCGACGGAAGACTCAGATGGTTCAGCATCCCAATACAACGTTACCTGCTGATCTCCGGCCACTGCCACGACATGTGGTTCAGCAGGCGGCTGAGCTGTGCGGTATTCTTTATCATAAAGTAGCTGGCAAAGAGTTGCATTGGCCATTAGCTCGGCCTTGTTGGCCCCAAAAATATTGGCAAACGTAAACGTGACCATCTCACCGGGGGCAATATCAATGGGTCCCGAAGCGTGCAAAGAAGTAACGTCTGGGCCATATGTATTGGGCGTCCCTGTCCAATCGTTGGGATGCGGATCAATGTTATCCGGCTGATCGATCCCACGTGCCAACCAATCATAGACGGATGCATTATCGGGCAAAGCAAGGAAGTCATCATATGTCTCGCAGACCAGGGTAGTCTGCCCTAGTTGCTTGCCATCAGGTCCGACCGGAGTTTCCAGGAATTTCAGCCCCTGCCAAGCCACTCCTTTTTCCACATAGCCGGCGGATTTATCGTCGCCGTCCCAGATATACAACATATTGCCCAAGATGGAATCTTCATCCGGGGAGATGAATTTGGCAAAGTCGTCCATCCATTCGCTGGAGCCCTGTTCCGGGGCATCCATGTCGGTGTGAACTCCCACATAGGCTGCTTTGATGGTATCCGTACCGATATTTTTGATATAAAATTTGAAAACAATAAAGTCGTCAGCAAGGGGGCTGGACCACTGCAAAGCCCGGCCATAGGTTTTGATATGAAGGGGCAGATCGTTTTGGGCTCCAACCGCTTCGTCATCGCCAGCTACCCAGAAAGCCTCCGCATCGGCCGCCACATCACCATTGGGCATTACCCCTGGGAATCCCAGCGAACCGATTGGACCGCTGTCTTCCGGCCAGACGGCTGGCCAGGAATTCCGCCGATTGCTCATGGCAATTCCGTTGGCACCGATGCCGGAATCGTAACCGGGATACGGTTCATAATGGTTTTCGTTGACATCTTCATAGGCGCCCAGCGCGCCGTTGGAAATCCGTTTTTCCCCATTCAAAATCCCCCCCACAATGAGGGCTTCACACCACTGATAGGTAATTCCGGATCCAATAGGATATTCCCAGGTGATCATCTCACGCGAATATCCCAGGCGGTTTGTATTCTGGATCTCCGTCCGGACTTTTCCAACATCCAGAAGACCGAGTTTCCGGTCTTCAAACCCGGTAGGTTTGAGCAACTTATTTTGCCAGCCGCGTTCCTGACAGATTTTTTCGTAATATTCCCATTTGGTCATGTTGGGCCGCTCCTGTGCAAACGCCACAGTCAGGGCAGAAATCATGAAGAGAATGACCACCGGAGCGATCAAAAAGAGCCATTTGTTTCGCTTCATCATATTTCAACCTCCATCTCTTGGGGTCTTTTTTTCTTAGAAACCAACAGACAAACCGATCTGCAGGGTTCTCGGCTGATCGTAGTAATGAGGCCGATGGACCCAGTCTTGCGTATCGTCGAAGTCCAGTGTTGCATCCGGTTTTCCGGTGCTGCCGAACACCTGCAGAACATTTTTCTTATTAAACAGGTTGTAGATATCTACATAAAAGGTATACTTGAGCCCCATCATTTCAAAAATCTTGGTGGCTCGCAAATTTACCACCATGGTCCAGGGCATACGGGCACTGTTGGGTTCATCCAGACGCAAACCACGGGCACTTAGCGGGGTGTAGGGCAGCCCACTGCCGTAGCTACCCACAATATTTACGCTCCAGTCATTGGGTTTGCGGAAATCCAGAACGAAGTTGACTGTATGGGTCTGATCCCAGTCCATGGTGATCATCCGCTTTGGCGGATACGTGTTGTACACGGAAAAGGAATACCAATCTGCATAATGAGAGGTCACGTCGGGAGCATTCCCTTCCGCCTTGGAGAAGGTGTAATTGACCTGTCCGCCAAAGTAGTTAGAAAAGCGCTTGCGCAGCTGAATTTCGATCCACTTGGCGTTGGCATAATCGAGATTGACAAACCGGTGATAGGCTGCAGGGGTAGCGCGGTAACGCCGCATCCCCACGTAATCGAAGATATCTTTGTAATAGAGGGTTACATCCAGGGCCCAATTTTCAGCAAGCCGGGTTTCCACACCCAGTTCATAAGCAATGGTTTTTTCCGGCTTCAGGTTGGCATTCCCCACCCAGCTGTAAACGCCGTAAACCGACATATCCGGATACGGATAGTTCTCATAATCAACATTTTCAAAATAATAGAGATACTGATACTGGGGCACCTGATAGAAGTGACCGTAGGCAAAATGGAGCACCATTCGGTCGGTGATGGGATGCGCAAATCCGATACGCGGACTAATGTGCAGCTTTTTATCCGCATCCCGCAAGGTAGAACCGGTCGGGTCAAACGGATTTTCGAAGTATTTGGCTTTCGTGTCCATGTAATCCATTCGCAGACCGGCATTGACCACCATACCCCAGTCTTCGAATTCCATTTTGTCCTGAATGTATGCAGAAGCTTCCACCGGCTTGTGATGATAGTTCTGCACGGCCGGCTTGGGATCATACGGAGCCGAGATGTCCAGCAGCTTCAAATCAAGGAACTTCACTTCAAAACCGGTCTTGATCTGATGAATCCGGGTAATCTGGCTGGTCAGATCAAACCTGAGGTTGTTGATGATGTTGTTGCGTTCAATCCAGTCATTTCCGCCACCGATGTACCAGACAGAATCCACAACATTTCCCTGCTCATCGCGCACATATTCCCACCAGCCAGCCAGGAATTCGTATTCCTCATCCCGACGCGTCCGTTTGGCTTTCCCGGTATATGTGCCATCCTGATTTTTGATATGCCATTTTCCATTTTCATCCTGATAGCTGAAGAAATCCTTTTCCGTCCACCCTTTCATCCGGTAATAGTAGTTGGTCGTAAAGCGGGACCCTTTCAGCGTATAGAACGTGCGCGGGCTAAGGGTCTGGGTCCAAGTAAAATTGATCATGTAGTTATCGCGGAAGTTGGTCTCCAGCGCACCCGGAATGTATTTGAATGCATGGGCGTAATCTTTCCACTCCATATCTGTGAAAACAAACCCGAGGGCAAGCTTTACACCCTTCAATGGCCGGAAAACCATCTTCCCGTTCAGTTTCAGCTCTTTCCGGTAAGGGAAGCCGGTCCATCCAAGATAGGTATCTGTGTCCACATATTCGCCCGACACATAGAACGTCTGGTTTCTCCCCAGCAGCGGAATCGGGCCGCCCAAATAGAAATCGGCGCGGTATGTGTCAAAATCGTTCACCTTTACTTTTTCTTTTTTCCAGTAATCTGGATGGAATTTATTCTGGCCATAAACGACCGGGGCCGTTCCTACCATCCTGACCAGTTCCCCCTGACGCGTGATCCAGTCCTTTCCGTCTTTCAGGTATTTGCGATAGGTTTTAAAGGTATGGGGATTGACATTTTTGTCGGTACGGAAACGCAGGCGTCCCTCGTATTCAGGCCCACCTTCCTTGGTCACGATATTCAGCACTCCAGACAGGGCCTCACCGTATTCGGCGGAAAACGTACCGGTCAAAGTGGCCAATTCAGCAATCCCCACATTGGCCACGCTGCTTCCCATGCCCCCCACGAGGGGTTCTTCCACGTAGAAACCGTCAATCATGTAAGCCATTTCGCCGGTACGGCCCCCTCGAACGTGGATTTCCCTTTCACCAGGTAATCCGGTACCGCTCT
The DNA here is from genome assembly GCA_002011685.1 of Deferribacteres bacterium JdFR-76. Lineage (GTDB taxonomy): Bacteria > Zhuqueibacterota > JdFR-76 > JdFR-76 > JdFR-76 > JdFR-76. The sequence continues at coordinate 5,970 of MTOL01000047.1, read as the reverse complement.
GCACAAATCCAGGGGTAATCACCATAATTTCACTGAAAGTTTCCACAGGCATGCTTTCAATTTCATCACTTGTGGTCACNGAAGCGGTAGCGGTCTGATCCCGCCGGATGAGAGGTCGCTCAGCTACGATTTCAACCGCCTCTCCCGCGATCACCGTGCTGCTCAGCTCAAAATCCACACGAGTGGTACGGTCCACAATAACCAGAACGTCTTTTTTCACCACATCCTGATAGCCGATCATCTGTACCCTTACATCATACCGTCCCGGCGGGATGTTGATAATGAAATAATATCCGTCCGCATCAGCCGCCGCACCCATCTGAGTACCAACCAGAATTAGGAAAATAAAATTTTATCCCCAATAGACTTCCCCCGAAATTTTTTGCAGGGCGAAACCACACAATGCCCAAATTCCGCCGGACACAGAGATCGCAAAAGATACAGAATGTGTGCTTGCGGCAAGTGCTTCAGAAAGCGCAATTGGGAAGGAAATTCAGATAGGAATCCGCTTTTACCTCAAGCGTCGGGAAACAGCAAGCCAATTTCCCCCATATTCGACCGTCCGCCCCAATTCAGCGCACCAGCACCATCTTCCGCGACTGAACAAATTTTTCCGTCCTCAGAATGTACACATAAACTCCGCTCCCGCAGAGCATGCCCAGCTCATCCCGCCCGTCCCAGATAACCCGGTATTTACCAGGCTGCGGTACCCGTACCTGATACCTCCGGATCAACCGCCCTACGAGATCATAAATTTCCAGCACCACCTGCCCTTCTTTTTTGGCCATAAACGGAATAGATGTGGACGGATTGAAGGGATTCGGATAATTCTGCATCAGGATATAATCACTCACCACGTTTTCATTGCCGGAACGCGGCGCAGGGGGTTCGGGATATTCTACTTTGCCCCGCCCGATGGTTTGAACCAGCACAACATACATGTTGGAGGCATCCGTTCCATAATTGCCGCCCAGATACACCCAGCCAGGCGCAAAATTTTTGCTGTAACAACGGAAACGTACACCCTGGTCGTCCTGAATGATGTAATCCGTTTCATTCCAATCCTTCAACCAGGAAGGAAGATTGCCGATCCTTTCATCATAGCCAACATACACAATTACGCTGCTGGAAACCCGAAAGGAGAGGAAGCGGTCTCCGGTAGAAAACTTATCGTTATTGGCCGTTTTGATCCAGGTGAGATTTTTCAGATCGGCTGGGATGGAAGCGATCCGGTAATCGCGGTCAACATAATAGGGATTTCCCTCCTGCAAGGTGGCCGTCTCGTAGTATGTCGGCGTGAGCGAATCCACCCGGGCAGGGCGCAGAAACTCATAGGCCAGAGAGTAGTTTTTGGGAATTTCGTTGCCCGCTTGATCCGTCAATCCCTTCAATTCGATAACATACCGGATGCCATATTCATGCTTCTCCGTGCGCAGCGTTACAACCCGTTCCGATGAATCGATGCTTACACCCTGAATTGCTTTTTCGGGCGTGATCCGGTAATTGGACGGATTCAGCACCGTGGTCCGGTCCATTTTTTCGCTGAAATAAATCACCAGCTCTGCCAGAGAAACCAGCTCCATTTTTTCTACATACGGCGGCTGCAGGTCTTCAAAACTGTAAGTGAAGGAAAAGGGCTCGGCCATGGGTACACCCTGAAAACTCTTCACCCCCTCCACTGTGAGCTTGTAGGTAATCTGAGATTGATGTTCCCCCGTCCGCAGGGTCACCTTTTGAAGAGTGCTATCAGCCACCACATCCAAAATGGCAACGGTCGGTTCAATCCGGTAATGGGATTTATCCGTGAGGGAAGAGTAATCCATCTTTTGAGAGAAGAAAATTTCCAGCGTCTGGTTATCCTTCACCCGGACACTGGCCACCGTAGGTGTCGACTGTTCCTGAAAGGAATAGGAAATGGAAAACGGTGCCGGCATCACGTTCCCGTGGGCATCCGCCACATTGGCAATTGTCAGCACATAGGTTACTGACTGCGTATGGGCTTCCGTGTGCAAAACCGCATGCTGGAGATCGTCGCTCACATCAATCTGGCTGATCCGTAACGAAGGCTGAATAGAATAGTTGCCGATATTGCGGATGGAATTGGCATTCATGGGTTCGCTATAGCTAACCACAATCATCGTCGGGCTGACCAGCTCAATGCCGCTGACGAACGGTGGAATGGTATCGGGGAAACGGTATTGGAATGTTTGCTGCTGTTGCATCGCCACATCCTGGCGGTTTTTTACATTGCGGATCGTAATGGTGTAATCTGTTTCGATCTGATGTGTGCTGGTGGTGATGGTAACAAACATTCCTGTCCCGTCGATAACAATTTTAACAATCTGTACAGCAGGTTGAATAACATAATTTCCCGGGTTAGTGGCACTGACCGCATCGACCGGCTGATCAAAATACACCCGCAAGGTCTGCAGATTGAGCGCCACCACGTCGGTTACTTTTGGCGGCGAGGCTGGCTGGTTCGGGTTGGAATTGCCGGATGTGTCCTGAGCCGTCCCAATGTAAATGGAAACTTCCTGCGAAAAATCACTTTCATTGAAGGCGGTATCGTAGGCCGTTACCGCAAAGTAATAGGTGACCCCGGCCGCCAGATTATTGATGGTGTATTCGGTAACATTCCCCACATCAATTACATGATCGTAAGAGCGCGAAGCTGTTCCGTAATAAACTTTGTATCCTTTCAGATCCGGTTCGGTATTGGCATCCCACGAGACAATCACACTGCCCGTTCCTCCCTGCCCAGCGGCAGGAGGAACCACGAAGAAAAACCATCCCACCACACACCAGAATCCCAATCGTCCCATCCGTTTGCCCAATTGCCAGCCTCCCATTTTTTTCATATTCTTTTTTCCGCTTTCATCTACTTCAAGAAGCATGCCATCCACCCAATCACCGCAACCCACTGATATTCAATAGGATTTTTATTACGCCTTCATCACCAGAAGCCGCAAGCTACGATTTTGAAATAACAAAATTGAAACTGGACGGAATGATGCGAATCGGGCATTTGGGGAAGCGCGCAGACCGCCTTTCTCCGCGGAATTTTCCTTTGAAAGGCCGAACTGGCTTTCATAATTTGGAGAGTCCGGAAAACAAATATCCGGTCGGGTGGCCAAAACCACCGGACAAATGGAATGGAAATTCACTGGAGCAAGCTACATTGGGGATCCCAGAATGATGCGCTCTGCATTCGAAAGAAAACCAGAGCCGGGAAAACACCTGTCACCTGACCCGACACCAGCGGGCGAACAGGTGTCTTCGGGAGAAATTTTCCGTATGTCTGCGCTGCGGCAAAAAGAATGGCAACGCCTGGCCAATTTGCCGGAAGAAACAATCCAGCTGATTGTTCAACGGCTGCCGGTACGCATCCCCCGCCATCTGATGCGGATCCCTGAACCAGATCGCAGTGCTGTTCTGCGCCAGTTTTTGCCCCATCGGAATGAGCTCGACTCAGATGGTCTTGAGGATCCCCTGCAGGAAGAAAAACACCGGCCCGCCCCACTGGTCATACACCGCTACCGAAACCGGGTTCTCTTTCTGCGAACCAATCTCTGTGCTGGCTACTGCCGCTACTGCACCCGCGCCCGGATTGTTGGAAAACCGCCACATCCCACGAGACGGGATGTGGAAGAATCCCTGGCCTACATAGCCGCCCATCCTGAAATCAATGAAGTCATCCTCTCGGGCGGCGATCCTCTGGTGCTCTCCGACCAGCAGCTTCATAGCCTTCTCCAGCAGCTGCGGAATATCCCCCACATCCGGATTCTGCGGGTTGCAACACGCATTTTTCTCTTTTTGCCGCATCGGGTCACAAACAGGCTGGCTGAGCTTCTGGCCGAATACCAGCCCTTATACGTCGTCACCCAGTTCAACCATCCTGCGGAATTCCTGCCGGACGTGGACCGTGCCATCGCCTGCCTGGTAAACCGCGGCATCCCCATCTTAAACCAGAGTGTGCTCCTCCGCGGTGTAAACGACGATCCCCAAACCATGCTCAACCTGGTTCAAAAGCTCATTGAACGCCGTATCCGGCCTTACTACCTCCACCAGCTGGATCCGGTTCAGGGAAGCCTGCACTTCCGCGTGCCCGTGTCCAGAGGGAAGGAAATTATCAATCACCTGCGGGCCAACATTGGCGGATATGCCGTCCCCACCTATGTTTTTGACGATCCGAATGAACCCGCCAAAAAACTTCTGTACCCGTAAGCCTCCAGGTTGGCTCCCCAGAACCGGGCCAAGGACCCCATCCCAAAAATTTCCCCATGCAATTTGAAAGTTACGCGACAGATGCAGCCGGCCTCCTCCGGAATCCTCAGCCCGACTCCGTGCCGAGCCAGTTCCGGATGGTCCGCTTTTGTTAGAATTCCAACGGAATCATTTTCATCGAGGGAATTGAACAAAACCTCCTCAGAGGCCTCGATGGCGACAATCCCCAACCCGGGTTGCGCTTATTCTGCCAATCCTAGCGAACGCGGAAAATTCCTTGGTTCACCCTATAAAAAAGAGAGGTGCGGAGCAAAATGAGGAGGATGTGGAACAGTTTGGGCCAAAAAAGCTATCCCCCTGGACACATCACCTGCAGCTGTTGTTTTTGCAAAATGTTTTGCCGGAACAATGCATAAGCTTCTGCGTTTTGCGCGTGCATGTTGGATGGAATACCGCTACTGAAGGATTGCGTAGCCGTTTTCTGGCGCTCAGTTCCGCCCGGTCTGAAAACGTGCAGATGCGTTCAGACATTACACCGATTCAAATGTGCCAAATAAAAAAGGTGGAAAGCCCCTTCGGTACCTTCCACCTTTTCTCAGTAAAAAAAGAACCTGGCAAAATAGGTATCAGGACATTCGCACTGCCCGGTTCAACCGCTTCTCCACATCCTTCCAGGAAATAACGTGGAAAAAGGCCTCCAGATAGGCCTTGCGGCGGTTCTGATATTTCAGGTAATAAGCATGTTCCCACACATCCACAACCAGAAGCGGTACCACACCCCAGGCTGTTAAATTCTGGTGCTTTTCCACCTGCAGGATCAAAAGACGCCGTCCNGTTGGTTCGTAGACAAGGGCACCCCAGCCGCTTCCTTCCACACCGGCCGCTGCGGCAATGAAATGCGCCCTGAAGCGGGAAAAGTCGCCAAAATTACGCTGAATAGCCGCGGCCAGGGCACCGCCGGGTTTCCCGCCTCCTTCCGGTGACATATTGTTCCAGAAAATGCTGTGAAGGAAGTGCCCCGAACCGTGGAAACTGACTTTCCGGGTCCAGTAATCCACCTGCGAAAAATCGCCTTTCCTCCGCGCTTCTTCCAGAGCTTTCAGGGCTTTATTGAGCCCGCGCACATATCCCGCATGATGCTTATCATGATGCAACCGCATGGTTTGCTCATCGATATAAGGCTCCAGCGCGTTGTACGCATATGGAAGTGGCGGCAGGGTATATTCGCCTTTCTCATTCTGCAACATAGCTTCTGGTTCGGAAGAAGCCCACAGGGATTGTGCCCCCGCCAGCGCCAGGGCACCGGCACCCGCAGCTGCAAGATTGGTACGGATAAACTCTCGGCGCTCCATCGTATCCTCCCTATATTTTAATTGAATTCTGTCTCAATACTAATTTAATGGACAAACAGCAAAACCGCCAATTTATCAACCCATCATGGATAGTCCCGGTGACCGGTTGCGGAATCCGTCACAAAACATCAAATAAAAACCGGTCCCAATAGCCCCGCAACCGATCTTCCTCCGCAGCTTTTGAAGCGGGTAGGTCAATACCGGAGAAAATCTGCGGATGCACGATGCAGAACAGCAACTTTTCACTCCGCCAATGGGCAACAGGTTTTCTGGAAGGATGGTCAATCGATTGGGAAATTTTGGGATTGTTTTATGGCGGGTCAAATTTCAACACAAAGGCCATCCAAAGCCAGCTGCCAGGCACAGAACAATCGAAATAATCCGGCAGAAATTT
>MTOL01000043.1 GCA_002011685.1 Deferribacteres bacterium JdFR-76 | reverse complement strand
AGGAAATTCCTGTGGCGGGGATCATTTGTTTTGAATCCATATTTGGGGATCAGGTGCGGCGTTTTGTTAAAGCGGGAAGTCAGCTGCTGGTGATTGTCACCAATGATGCCTGGTTCGGAAACACCAGCGGGCCGTATCAGCATGCGCAGATTGCTGTATTCCGGGCCGTTGAAAACCGCATCAGCATTGCGCGGTGTGCCAATACCGGTATATCTTCTTTTATCGACCCATACGGCCGCGTCAGAAAGAAAAGCCGTTGGAATGAAGCGGTGGTGCTGGTCGACGCCCTGCCGCTGCGTACAGAAAAGACATTTTATACCAAACACGGAGACTGGATCGCTTATCTGGTACTCGCAGTAACAGGAGGTGCTCTTGCAGGGGCTGGAGCGAAGCAACTCTTTTCATCGTAAGAGGTTGTTTGCCTGGCTGGTGATACCCATGCTGCTTCACGTGCTGCTGGTGGGAGCCTCCGCGGCAGAGCGGGAACGTTTTTTTTCGGTAAATTATGGACGGGCACGGGCTGCCGGGATGGCAGGTGCCTTTACGGCCGTGCCCGCAGGATGGGAAGCAGCGTTTTACAACCCCGCTACGCTTCAGCTGGTTGGGGAAGAAACACCTTTCCGGATTTCAGTGTTTCTCAATCCACTTGCCAGCGCATCTCTTTACAATTATTATCAGCGAATGCGTAAAAATGGGCGCCCGTTTGAAACCGCGGACTGGGCCAGTATCATGGCCCTTCTGCCGCGTGCCGTTTTTTTCTCAACCCGGATTGTCGAATTTGGCTGGGTGAACTTTGAAGAACTGGAATCACGCGAACCGTACCATCCCCACATCCAATTTTTTGAAGCAGATAATTTTTTCAATCATTACATGCAAGCATCTGTCATTCGCATTCGCCTGGCCGAGCAGATTGCGCTGGGAGGTGGGTTGACTTATTTTACCACATTCCGGGATGATTCCCTGANNAAAGGATTTGGGGTTACCTATGGNGTATTAATCCGCCCTTCCTCGAATGTTCGGGTAGGGGTTGTCTTTTTTCATTATCCGCAAAAATTCCAGTTTTTGCGCCTCAATTATGACCGCTTTGTTGGGGAAACTGTTAACATTGGCGTTGCCTTTCAGCCCTTTTCCATGACTACACTGGCTATCGACGTAAGAAATCTGAGTGAAGACAACATGCCTAACACCCGCGAAGTACACTTTGGTTTCGAACAGGGAATCTGGCGACATTTCTACCTGCGGGGCGGATATTTCCGGGAAGCATCGGCCAAGGCGAACTGGTTCAGCGCCGGGATTGGTTTGCTACGGCTGAGAGGGGGAAGAAAAAGAGAAGGGGTGTTTTCCGCCCCCACATTCGCTCTAAATTATGCTGTTCTTTTTAAGGAGAATGGCAATTTAAAACGGCATTTCCTCAGTTTTTCGCTTGGATTTTAATAAAGTGAATTGGGCAAGAGGGATTATTTGGACTGTCAATGTGATCTGAATTTATTATACAAAGGAATTGGGATCTTAATTCTGTTGTATACACTCGGTCAAAGAGAATGAAGACGATATTCCAGTATGATGACGTCAAAAGATTTTTGGGAAGGCGCTGTATTCTTTTCTGCTGGATTTTTCTGGGAATGGGCCGTATCGCATGGGCCCAGCCCACCAATCTGCAAATCCTCGATTCGCTAGTCACATCAAGCATTGAGGCTGTTTTCAACAAAGTAACTTCCATAAACCCGAAATCGGTGTCAGTGGAAATTTTAAGCAAGGATTCTCTGTTTGTCAGCTATCAGCGTTCTCTGGTGCGGTATTTCCTGCAGCAAANGGCTGGCAGAAGGGTGGATTCCGNTTCGGAACCGCCTGAGCGCTACTTGCTTTTGCTCCGATGGAACGATTGGGATATCATCTACCGTCCTATTCGAAAGCTGTTTAAAAAAACGCGGATCAGACGCAGTATTGCGGCAGATTTTTTTCTTGAGCTCTGGCCCGTAGAGACACCGGAGAAAAAAATCATCCGTCGGGTCAAGTTCCGGCGGACAGATACGGTGAAAAAAGAGGATTTGCACCATCTTGAGGCGAGTGAATACGCATTTACGGGCGGAACATGGGAAATGGGAGGAAGAGGGTCGCAATTTTTCGTAAATGCTTTTTTATTTGCGATTTCTGCAGCGGTCGTATATCTTTTTTACACTGTGCGGAGTAGCTAACGATTAGATTGAGGCGAGCAAAAAGGATGAAAACGTTTGCGGTCCGATTCCTGATTTTGATAAGCCTGGTTACGGTCTGGTCCTGTTCTTCCAGCCGGATCCGACCGAATATGACACCGGAAGAACGGCTAAAAGTTGCCAAAAAGTTGCTGGAAAAAGGGGACTATTACGACGCGAAAACCCAGTTTACGATTTTGGCTCTCAACTATCCGGGGACACCCATTGCCGATGAAGCTCAATACTATCTGGCAGAATCCCATTTTGGGTTGAAAGAGTATATCCTCGCGGCAGCGGAGTACGAAAAGCTGGTGCGCAATTACCCGCAGAGTGAATTTGTGGACGATGCCGAATACAAGGTAGCACTGTGTTACTATAAGTTATCGCCGCATTATGCACTGGATCAGAAATATACGCGGATGGCGATTGAAAAATTTCAACAATTTCTGGAAGATTTTCCCAATAGTCCCCTTAAATCGGAGGCGGAAAAGCGGCTGCGGGAATTGCGAAACAAGCTGGCGAAAAAGGAATTCAAAAACGCTGAGCTCTATCGAAAGCTCCAGTTTTACCAGTCGGCGATTATCTATTATGATGAAGTGCTGAATAACTATTACGACAGTCCCTATGCGGAGGAGGCTCTATTCCGAAAAGGGGAAAGCCTTTTGAAACTGAAAAAATTCAGTGAGGCGGAAAAGGTTTTTGAAATATTTCTCCAGAAATATCCCAAAAGTTCGTTTCTCCCGGCTGTAAGAAAATATCTGAAACAGGCACGGGAGAATCTGAAGCAGATGACCGGATAGGCCAAGCTGGCTGCTGCTCATGGCACATCCCGTTGCACTTTTCGGCGGCACTTTTGATCCCATCCACATCGGTCACCTTATCATTGCCGAATGGGTTTTTAATGAACTATCTCTCCAAAAACTTTATTTTGTTCCGGCTGGTAATCCGCCACATAAGACAGGTCAGCCCATTACACCGGCCGTACACCGTCTGGAAATGGTAAAACGAAGCATAGCGCACGATGCCCGCTTTGACTGCTTAGAATATGAGATTCAAAAGAAGGGAAAATCTTACACAGTGGAGACACTGCGCTGGTTTCGCGAGCGGTTTCCCGGAGCCAGACCGCTATACTGGATCATCGGATCGGACAGCCTTCTGGATTTGCCCGCCTGGCACCGTCCGGAAGAGATTCTAACTTCTTGCCAGCTGGTGGTCTATCCGCGGCCGGGATTCCCGGCAGATCAGGCTGCAGAACCATTCCGGAGTCGGGCCATCCTGCTCAATACACCGGAATTTGCCTTTTCAGCCACAACCATCCGCCAGCGGATCCGTCAGGGAATTTCGGTCCGGTATCTCGTTCCGGAGCCTGCGTGGAGGTATATTACCGAAAAGGGACTTTATGGGTGGCAAAAAGGGCCAGATTGTTGAGGAGCAGAAACACACCATGGAATTTGTAAAATATTCGGCCACAGGAAACGATTTTATCCTGATCGAGGATCTGGATCAAAGTTTTCCTGTGGAAGACCACCGATGGATTGCTGCTCTTTGCCGGCGCCGCACTGGCATTGGGGCGGATGGCCTGATCCTGATTCAGAAGAGCATGCGATGTGATTTTCGCATGCGCTATTTCAACGCAGATGGTCATGAGGCAGAGATGTGCGGAAACGGTGCCCGTGCCGCCCTCCATTTTGCCCACCAGATTGGAATGACAGGCCGTTATTCGCGTTTTGAGTCTCTGAAGGCGGAGCATGAGGGACAGGTCCAAAAAACGGAAGTGGGGGTCCGCCTCCAGCCTCCGTCGGACGATCAGGATGTGCCGCTTGAGATCTGGGAGGATATCAAAGAAAAATTGAAAGGGCTACAGGGGACAAACTTGGCCGGGTTGACGCCAATTGGACATGTGAAAATAGGGGTGCCGCATTTTGTGCTGAAGGCGGAAAATTTAAGAACTGTTCCTGTGGAAAAATTGGGGCCTGTGCTGGCCCATCATGCCTATTTTCCAGCAGGCACAAATGTAAATTTCATCCAGGTGTCAGATCGGCAGAACCTGCAGATCCGCACATTTGAACGCGGCGTGGAAGCTGAAACTCTTTCTTGCGGAACAGGAGCCGCTGCGTCCGCATTCCTGGGATGGCGAAAAGGACTCCTTGACTTCCCGGTAAAAATTCAGGCTCGGGGGGGAAAACTCACCGTAGATTTTGACACCAGTACCGGAAGTTTCTGGCTGTGGGGGCCAGTCGTACCGGTTTATTCCGGGAGGATTTTACTGAAAAGGACGGCATAATCTTAAGGGAATCCATTTACCGATCCATCAATCAACAAAACCGCGCTTTTGAATCTGCCCTCCTGAGGAAAAGCACAAACAGGGCACTGTGTTCCTTCGGAAGGGTAATCGAAAAGCGGCCGCAGTGGGGCAGAAAAAAGGCCCTGATTCTCCTCTCAGAACCGCATTTTGCTGAGAAATGAAATTTTCCTTGAAAAGACAATGGAAAATTTTAGATTACAATCATTCCTGAAAGGAGAATGGATTTCACGAAGGGACATTTGAGGTAACTGGGAGGGTGTATGAAATGATCCATCTGGACGGCAAAAAAGTTCTGATCACAGGTGGGTCCCGAGGGATCGGCAGGGCAGCCGCTATTCTGTTCGCCAGAGCCGGAGCGGACGTGGCGATTAACTATCACCGAAACCGTGAGAAAGCCCAGGAGGTTATCCAGGAAATCGAAAAGCTCGGACGAATGGGGATTGCGGTCCAGGGAAATGTGGCCTCGTTTGAAGATGCAAAGCGCAATGTGGACGAGGTGGTAAAAGCCTTCGGCCGCATTGACGTGCTGGTCAACAATGCTGGAATTTGGGAATATGCGGCGATCCACGAAATGGCGCCCGAAGAATGGAAGAAAACCATCGACATCAACCTGACGGGCGTGTACAATTTTACCCGTCTCGTGGTGCCCATCATGATGAAGCAGAAAAGCGGGCGGATCATCCACATTTCATCTACCGCAGGGCAGCGAGGGGAAGCATTTCATTCTCATTATGCCGCTACAAAGGGCGCTATCATCGCCTTTACCAAATCGCTGGCCCCGGAACTGGTCGATCATGGTATTCTTGTAAATTGCGTGGCACCGGGATGGGTCAACACAGATATGTCGGCCGAGGCTCTGGTTAAAGAGAGGGAAACCATCCTGCGGACGATTCCGATGAAACGGGCAGGGGAACCGGAAGAGATTGCAGGGGCCATCCTGTTTATTGCATCGGATCTTTCTACATATATTTGCGGTGAGATCATAAATGTTAATGGTGGCAGTGTTCTCTGCGGCTAAAATAAGTGGGGAGGGAAAACCATGCACACCCGATGGATCTTTTTCTTCCTTTCGGGGATGCTTTTTCTTAGTGCCTGCACAGAGGTGGAAGAAGAGCTTCCCCTGAAGCAAATCATAGTTTCGGAAAAGGCGCCAAAGGCTATCGGGCCATACAGTCAGGCTGTGCTGGTGGGTAATACCCTATATTGCTCTGGGCAGATTGCCATCGATCCTGCAACGGGAAAGCTTGTGACGGAAAGCTTCGAGGCAGAAGTAAAGCAGGTGCTCAATAACCTGAAAGCGGTGCTGGAAGCGGCTGGAATGGATTTGAGCGATGTGGTCAAAACCACCGTTTTTCTGAAAGATTTAAACCTGTACAGCACTTTCAACGAGATTTACGGCAGCTATTTTGGAGAAAATCCTCCAGCTCGTGAGACGGTCCAGGTGGCCCGGCTACCGAAAGATGTAAACATAGAAATCTCTTTGATCGCTGTGAGAACCCGTAAATAGGGGGCCGGGTGCTGTCGCCGCAAAAACAGTTTGAGTGCCCTGAAAGGTGAAAATGGAAGATCGGTCCGGTAAAGCACGAAAACACCTTCTGTACGGATGCTTAGTTTTTGCTGTTATTTTTCTTGTTTTGGGACTGGCGGCATCTTGGTACATCTTCCGGGCTGCCAAAAAAATTACCCGAGGAATTGACGCCCGCCCAGCCGAATACGTTCAGCTTTTAAAAGAAGATACTTTTCAACCACCCGAAGACGGTACCATCAAAGAAGAGGACTTGACCCGTTACCTTGAAGTTAGTGAACGGATTCGGGAGCAGATCCAGGCCTACTTTGCATCCAGAGGAGAACAACTGGACTGGAATGATCCGCAACTGGGCACCAAATTGCTGCCAAATCTGTACGAGATTCGAAAAATACAGGCGCGGGTTTTGAAGAAACACAGATTTTCCATCAAAAAATACCGATGGATCACGCGGCAGATGGTGATCATTTTCGGTGGAAAAAATCTGAAACAGCTCAATATGTTGCTCAAAACGTTTGGTTCCAAAGAAGGGGGGATCGATGCAATCAAAGAACTGGATCGGATGCCGCAGGAGAATCTGGCACTGGTGGCAAAATATGAAGACCAAATCCGAGACGCATTGAAATTATGGATCCTTTCCCTTTAAGCACGGGATGATACGGAAAATGCTGTACGCCAAAACAAAATTCGGAACGGAAAGTTGACCGATAGGGGTATTCAGAAGAATGGGCTGGATCTGGTGGATTTTGGGGTTTGTCGGGGTTCTATTTGGACCAGTGGCTGTTCTTTCCCTCTTATCACGCAACAAAAAGGTTCCTCACCGGCGTGATCCATCATCAGAGGGGATTGCATTTCAGGAAATCCGTTTTCCCACAAGGAATGGGAAACAGCTTTATGGTTGGTGGATCCCGGGCGAAATGGATGGCAACCGTCCCACCCTTATTCTTGTTCATGGATGGAGCCGGAATGTGGAGCGCGTTTTGCCCTACATTAAAGAGCTGCATACCCGGGGATATCACCTGCTGGCTTTTGATGCGCGGCATCATGGCCGCAGCGACAAAGACCGTTTTGCCTCCATGCCCAAGTTTGCCGAGGATATCCTGGCGGCATATAAGTATCTGGAAACCAGAAAAGAGGTGGACCTCACACGGGTTGGGGTAATTGGATTATCCATTGGAGGAGCAGCATCTATTTATGCAGCAGCCCAGAACCCGGGCCTGAAAGCCGTGGTGACAGTGGGGGCCTTTAGCCATCCGGCTGCAGTGATGCGGCATTCTTTCCGCACTTACCATGTTCCCTACTTTCCGTGGGTCTGGTTGCTGTTCCGCTATTTTGAATTCCGGCTTGGGACAAGGCTGGAAGAGATTGCACCAGCGCGGCACATTGGGAACATAAAGGGCGCTGTTCTTTTAATTCACGGGGATCAGGACCGGGTTGTACCACTGGAAGAGGCCAAAATTCTGTACCGTTCCGCTAATCCGGATCGGACAGAGCTCTGGATTTTACCGGGAAAGGGGCATTCGGACTGCCATACCGATCCAGAATTCTGGCAAAGGGTGGACACATTTCTGAGAAAACACCTTCCGGGATAGGGTGAATTGACGTTTCAATCGTCGAATCGGTCCGATCGTTTTTTGCTTTACACTCCTCAGCCTAGTCTGTCCTGTCTTCCGAAAAGGGAAAGGAAATTTTATCGTCGNAGAAAAATTTTTTAAGCATCAAAAATCGACTTGACAAAAATGAAAAAAATTCAGTTATTATAGTACATTTTTGCAAGTTCGAAATTACTTAAAAAATAATAGGTTAGAATTCAAAACAACTGGTATTGTTTGTTTTAGGATGTGACGGGGTTTGTGTTGGGAATTCATTTTCGGATAGCTTTTTTCAGGGGTGCAAAAGCGATTTTCCCAATTATTCTGGCCGTTTTTGCAGGTTTTGGACATGCAGCTGCGCAAAACAGGTACCTTCCGTTAAAGCGCCCTTTCATCGACGATATCAATAATTTTACCAACGTCGGCAATATCGGGCTTACCGTCACAAACTTTGGGATCATCGGAGAAGGGTATAATAATCCGGATCAGCCCTCCTGCCTCTACAAATTGCATTCCGACAACCCGCGGGAACAGGTGGAGCATTTTTCCTACGGAGGGCTATGGGTGGGGGGAAAAGGCGGGTATTATGGCGGGATTCATGTATCTACGGCCATCGTTGATGGCGTGTTCGATTACGGCGACCAAGGCTTCGAATTTACCACATCGCCCGACGAAAGCGACACGATTATAACACGGTCGACAATAATCACGTCGCGCTATTTCGATCCTTCTGCCGTTTCCCATCAGGATTTCATCTGCGACTTCACCGACACCAATACAGTTGTGCCGGGTACGGAAATCGAGATTCCCAATCACACGCCACTGGGAATTACGGTTCACCTGGAAAGTTATGCCTGGAATTATTCGTACGCGGATGCGTTTGTGATTTTGAATTATACCATCAAAAACGTTTCACCCAATCCCATTGAAGACATTTTTGTGGCGTTGTGGGTGGACGCCTCGGTGGGGAACATGAATTACACCAGCATTTATGAGCCAGGAGGTGGCTGGACATGGTACGATAATCTCAACGGGTTCGATCCGGAAAACAAGCTGGCGTATCAATATGATGCAGACGGCGATGACGGCTTTGCAGAAAGCTATCTCGGTATCCGGTTTTTGGGCGCATCCATTCCCACAAAAGAATACAAGGTATATTACAACCAGTGGAAATGGAGTACGGCTTCCAGCCTGGATTTTCCGGATTATGTCATGCCAGTGGACGATGAGGCCCGCTATGCTACGATGCAGCGGGAACACCCTTACAGCAATCCGCCAGACCAGGGTGGGTTGCCCGATGAACCGGACAGCTGGATGATTCTTCTTTCAGCAGGACCGCTAGGAACCCTGATGCCGGGCGACTCACTGAACTTTGCTTTCGCTGTGGTTTGCGGCCGCTGGGCTACAGGGGATTTGGCAGACACGCCCGAGCGGCGCCGTAATCTGATCCTGAATTCTCAGTGGGCTCAGCGGGCATTTAACGGCGAAGATGTGGATGGGGACGGGAAACTGGACGTCAATGAGGATCTAAACGGAAACGGTCAGCTGGATGAGGGAGAGGACCTGGACGGAGATGGCGTTCTGGATATCGACGAAGACCGCAACGGCAACGGCATTATCGACCGGTACATCCTCCCATCGCCACCGCCGTCGCCGAATCTGCTTGTGGTTCCCGAGAATCAAAAAGTTACGCTTTATTGGGACAATCTTTCGGAGACGGTGGAAGATCCGATCACACGTGAAATTGATTTTGAAGGCTACCGCATTTACAGCGCCCCCAAAACGGCGGGGAGCAAGGCGGAATATACGCTCTTGGCTCAATTTGATAAGATCGATGATCTTGGCTACGATACCGGATTCGAAGCCATCCGTTTTGATACAACCATCAACGGACACCGCTACCATTACCGCTTTGTGAATGACAAGCTGCTAAACGGCTGGCCGAACAAATATTTTTATGCGGTGACGGCATTCGACAAAGGCAATCCGGCGAATAACCTTCCGAGTCTGGAAAGTTCCATCCTGGAAAACAAAACGCTGGTTATTCCGGGCACGCCGGCCGTCCGCGGAAAGAAACAGCGCAAAATCGGAGTTTATCCAAATCCGTACCGTGCGCAGGCAGCCTGGGATGGACCGGGCGAGCGGGAGCGGATGATCTGGTTTACCAACCTGCCTCCAAAAGCAGAAATCCGCATTTATACCCTTGCAGGGGATCTTGTGGATGTCATTTACCACGATGCGGCCACATACGATGGGGCAGGGGTGCGGCTGCTGGAGAAGAACCTGTCCGGGAATCAGGTTGTTTTTAGCGGCGGTGAACATGCGTGGGATCTTATTACCCAGTACGATCAAGCGGTCGCCACAGGGCTATACCTGTTCACGGTAGAGGATTTGGAAACAGGGGAGATCTTCAGGGGGAAATTTCTGATCATCAAGTAACCAAAAGGAGGAGGGCTTATGAGTCGATTGTTTCGATGGAGTCTGGCGGCAGTTCTGGTGCTGTCGCTTTTGGGGGTAGCCCTGGGGCAAGGGCCGGTCACGAAAATCAAGGATATCCAGATGACCACCGATCCCAATGGTGATTCGCCCCTTAATGGACAGGTTGTGACCATTTCGGGCATCGTCTCGGCTGAACCCTATGCCTTCGGTGGCAAGTACTATTTCGTGCAGGATTCTGTAGGGGCGTGGAGCGGTATCAAAGTCTACGATCCCGGGCGTCAGGTTGCTTACGGAGATAGTGTTATTCTAACCGGAACGGTAAAAGAGTTTTATGGCGTCACGGAAATTACCAACGTTACCTATTTCGCTATCCTCGATACGGTCCGGAAAGAGGTGCCGCCTG
>MTOL01000284.1 GCA_002011685.1 Deferribacteres bacterium JdFR-76 | reverse complement strand
TTTTTCTGAAGAAGCCGCTGGTCTCAGCCAGCCTTTTCCGCTTCTGGGGTCAGGTATCTGTATTTGACGCCCGCAGAGGACCGTGTTACCGCTGTCTCTACCCGGAACCTCCCGGTCCGGAAGAAGTGCCGGACTGCGCCGAAGCCGGCATTTTGGGTGTTCTTCCCGGAGTGGTTGGAAGTCTTCAGGCGCTGGAGGTTATCAAGCTGCTGGCAAAATTGGGAGAACCGCTAATAGGATGGCTACTTCTTTTCGACGGGCTGAAAGTAACCATCCGGAAGGTAAAGGTGGAAAAAGATCCAAACTGTCCCCTCTGTGGCCCATCGCCCACTATTACCGACTTTGTGGACTACGACCATTTCTGTTCGGCCTGGCCCGCTTTTCTGGAGGAACCGGATCCCGAATTGGAAATTACACCGGCCGAATTAAAAAAAATGCTGGATCGTGGCGATGACGTCCTGCTGGTGGATGTACGTCAGCCGCACGAGCGGAAAATTTGCCGGCTTGACCCTTCGCTTGCCATACCGTTTGGGGAACTGGAACAACGGCTGGAGGAGCTCCCACGCGAACGGATGCTGGTGGTGTATTGCCATCATGGCAAAAAAAGCTGGCAAGCCGTCCAGTGGCTAAAAAAACATGGATTCTCCAGGGTCAAAAACCTGCGGGGAGGCATTCTGGCCTGGGCGAAAGAGGTGGAACCCAGCATGCCGGTTTACTGAGCAGCTGAACTTCTATTTTTGGCGGAACGGATCTCCGGCCCATAAGGTCCGTCCCGCCTTTTGAACTTTACAACTTGTTGCACTGAGTGGAGCCGGTAGCCGGCTGTGCACTTCCCGCTTCCTCTGCGCAAAAAAGCAGCCCTGTCTCAGTAGTAGTCGATTTCTTCTGGTGAGAGGAGCACAACGGGTTTTTTAAACCGGAGTGATTTCTGGCTGGCCAGATCCCGCACGGCGAGGAAAAGCATCCGGGCCAGGTCTTCCAGAATTTCCGGATGAATGGTGCTCAGATCGTCCCGGGTGTTATGGTAGAAAGACCTGCCGCCAAACACCGAAAAAGAAAGGGTTGGGATCCCGTACCAGAGAAACCGGGCTGCATCCAGTCGCGGCCGAGCGATGTTTTTGAACGGTGTAGGCCGCAAAAATCGGTGGACGTATTGGCTGTTTGCCCGTTCCACAGTTTTGAGAAGCTGGGGGAAATCTTTTCCAGCTATGATACGGATTTTGTCACCGCATCCCACACCGTCAAGGTTCAGAAAACAGCGGATTTTTTCCAGCGGGACCGTGGGATGTTTTAGAAAATATTTGGAGCCAGCCACGGATTGTTCCTCTGCGCCGAAGAGGACAAAAAGTACGGACCGTTTGAGGGGCTGTTTCTGGTGAAGTTCAGCCAGGGCACGGGCCACACCCAGAACAACGGCAACGCCCGAGGCATTGTCATTGGCTCCCGGCATCAGAGCCGGATTCATGCCCACATGATCCAGATGGGCGCCAATGGCGATATATTCCTCCCGGGCCTTCGGATCCTGGCCTTCCAGCATCCCAATGACGTTGATGCCGACACCGTCCGGGTGGTGTACGGTAACGTTCTTCATGGAAACGGTTTTCTTCAGTGAGAAGGAACGCGGTTTCAGGTTTTTGCGGATGGATTCTACCACCTCTCGGTGCGATACTCCCGTTCCCGCGAACAGATCTTTCACAACGGCGGGGCCAACATGAGAATAGACGAAACCGGGATCGTAAGCGTTGTTTGGATTGGCAATGGGGCCATAATTATAAAGCATGCCGGCCGCACCGTGCCGCACTGCATTCAGCAGTTTGTACTGATGGAACGAATAAGGACGCCATTTGCGAAAAACGGCAGGGTCCTTGTCTGGACCAACAGGGGCTTCTCTCTCAATCAAAACAATTTTCCCTTTTACATCGATGCCGGCATAATCGTCGTAACCGAGTTCCGGTGCCGTAATTCCGTAGCCGGCGTACACAACTTCAGCAGTCACTTCTCCAGAACCCGACGTGGAGCCCGGAATAAATTCAGTATCGAACCGGTAGTATTTCCGGATCGTATCTCCACCGGTGACCATCAGAAGGCAGAGGTAGGAGCTGTCCATGACCTCCGTGTAGGGGTTGGGGAATTTTTGCAGGTAACCTTCTGTGCCTGCCGGCTGGATGTTCCAGGCTTCGAACAGGCGCACCACATATTGTACGGCACGCTCATAGCCAACGGTACCAGTAAGGCGTCCCTGGAATTCTTCGGAGGTTAAGTCCGCCACAAAACTGTAAAGGTCGTGGCTGGAGATACGGTGGAAGATCGGCAGTACTGTGTCTTCCTGGGCAAAAGCCGCACTGCAAACAGCAAGCAGCACTAAAATAGCGAACCTGCGCCAGCGGTGATTCGGGAGAGTTCTCATAATTCCTATCCTCCTCTGATTTGCCTTCGATTTGACATGATATCGCCGTATTTTACAAAATTCCCCGGAGGATGTCAATTGGGAAGCAGGGGAAAAGCATGCACCGAAAATTTTTCTTCTGGCAATCCACGTCATGATAACGTACAAAAGACCGGAGGAATTTGAGGGGAGAAACAAAAGATAGGGGAGAAGAGTTTTTTTGATTTTCCCACTGGCCATCAGTTGCGAACCGGGGAAAGTTGGTCTGGAGGATTCTCTGGCGATTTCAGCTGGCGTGAGCGCCAGTCTCCGGGGCCGTCCCGGAGAATGGTTGGGAAGATCAGGCTTGCTGCCGCCGCTTTTCGCAAGAAATGCGGCAGAAGACCTGAAACCGGATGGGGAAGTTACTGTTCGAGGGCCAGAGAGATATGCGCGTCCCAGTCTTTCCAGACCGGTTGGTAGCCCTGTTTTTCGATTTGCTGGGCCACTTCCTGCGGAGAGCGGTGATCGGCTACTTCAAACTGCTCCAGTTCTTTTTTTTCTGCGGCGTAACCGCCCGGCTGTGTCCGGGAGGCGGCGCTCATTGTAGTGATGCCAAGAGGGATGAGGTGATCCCGTAGCTCCGCCGGTTCCCGGGTGGAAAGAACCAGTTCCACATTTTCGTCAAACAGGCGGAATGCCGTGATAAGCTGGACCAGTTCCCGGTCCGATATGGTTGAACCGTTGACTTCAACGCCGTGTGCTGGCCGCAGGCGCGGGAATGAAATGGAAAAGCGGGTTTTCCAGTACATCCTTCGCAGGTAATCCAGATGCAGTCCCATAAACCATGCATCCGTTCGCCAATCTTCCAGGCCGAGCAAAACGCCTAGGCCGATTTTGTAGGCACCGGCCTGGCCCAGGCGGTCCGGCGTTTCCAGCCGGAAACGGAAATTTCGTTTGATCCCTTTGACGTGGTAAACCGGATAGCGCTGCTCGTTGTAAGTCTCCTGGTAGATATACACGCCGTACAAACCTTCGCGCAGCAGAGCACGGTATTCTTCTGTCTGAAGTGGCTGGACTTCCATGGAAATGTTGGCAAACAGCGGACGTACTTCGCGCAGGGCTTCCTTCAAATAGGCGAAATCTACAATGGCAGGTGCCTCGCCCGTCACCAGCAGGATGTGCTCGAAGCCCATCTGTTTGATGGCCCGGGCTTCTTCCCGAATCTCCTCTGGGGTCAGCGTCTTGCGGGAAATTTTATTGGTAAAGCTAAATCCGCAGTATGTGCAAATGTTGTGGCATTCGTTGGACAGGTACAGCGGGACGTACAGCTGAATAGTGCGGCCAAACCGCTTCAGCGTCAGGTGATGGCTAATTTGCGCCATGGTTTCAAGGTAAGGTTCAGCTGCCGGCGATAGAAGGGCCATCAGGTCCTGCAAATCCCTTTTGGATTTGGCCAGGGCCCTGCGTACGTCCCGATCCGTTTTTTGCAAGATGGCCTTCCGAATATCCTCCCAGCTGTGAGCTGCCAAAACGTCGTAGAATGTCATGATTTTCTGTCTCCCTCCGTGAGAAAAGCCGTAAGCGGACTGGTGGCCTGAGCGTGCTTTTCCACCGGTGGCAGCCCTGCCTCAAAGGCGCGTCTGCCTGCTTCTACAGCTTCCCGAAACGCCTGGGCCATCTGCACGGGATCGCCAGCCACGGCAATGGCGGTGTTAATCAGTACAGCATCGGCCCCCATCTCCATAGCCTCTGCTGCCTGGGAAGGGGCACCAATTCCCGCATCGATAATCACCGGAACCCGGGACTGTTCAATAATGATTTCCAGCATAGAACGGGTGGTCAGACCCTGATTAGTGCCAATCGGAGAACCGAGGGGCATTACCGCCGCTGCTCCTGCCTCTTCCAGCTGTTTGCAGTGAACCGGATCGGCGCTGCAATAGGGAAGCACTACGAAGCCGAGCTTTGCCAGTTCTTCTGTGGCCTTCAAGGTTTCCACCGGATCCGGTAGCAGGTAACGGGGATCGGGATGGATCTCCAGTTTCACCCAGTCCGTTTCCAGGGCCTCGCGGGCCAGCTGAGCGATCAACACTGCTTCCCGGGCATTGCGAACGCCGCTGGTATTTGGTAAAAGCCGCACATTGGCTGCAAGAATCGACTCCACCATTCCGTCGCCGGTTTCGCCAAGCTGAACCCGTTTGAAGGCGACGGTAACCAGCTCCGTCCCGGATGCTTCGATCGCCCGGCGCATCATCTCGTTGGAACTGAATTTGCCGGTTCCCAAAAAAAGCCTGGAACGGAACTCCTGTCCAGCAATCCGAAGCGCTTCCATCAAAAATCTCCCGGTTTCTGCTTTTATCCCGTTTAGGCTTCCCAAAAAATTGAACGCAGCCAGCAGCTGCACCGTTCGTAGCGCGGCTTTGGTGCCGATCTGAGCCGTCTTCGGCTATGCTTTCTTCATACTCATCAAAAATAATTTATTACTGGAAAACCCGCTTTACAAGAAACTTCGCTGCTGCTCAGGGTGACAATTTTTCGGCCATGTTCAGAATTTGCTCCGCCCGGCGAACAGGGTCTGTGTTGTTCCAGATCCATCCCAGGAGTGCAGCACCAGCGAAGCCCATTTCAGCCGCTTTGGGCAGGGTTTCGGGGCAGACGCCACCGAGCGCGAATACCGGACNGGGGGATTCGCGCAAAATGGCTTGCAGTTCTCCGCCGATCCATGACTTTGCGTAGTCTTTTTTGGACAGGCTGGGAAATATAGGGCTCACAAAAAGGTATGCGGGGGCAGTGCGTAGAAAGGCCAGATCCTCTTTCCGGTGGATTCCGGTGCACCAGAGGATTTGCTTTTCCCGCAGAAGGTCGATGAGCCGTTGGCTCTGGCAAGTGAGAATTTGGCGGAATCGGATGTAGCCGCATGGAATCCGGTAAGTTTGAAGGAGTGAATAGTGGCGGTGCAAAACAATGCGGGTGCGCAGGGACGCCGGGATTGTATCCAGCAAGGCTGCCACCTGTTTTCTGGACCATCCCGGTTTGCGGATGTGAAGGCGGTAAATGGGCAGCCCCAGGAGGCGGATCAACCATTCTGCTTCGTTCGGGTAAAAATCTGGCGGGGTAAAAATAACAATTTTCATTGCAGGGATCCGGATGTTGAAAAGAGCATGAGGGTTTAGCGGTCGCTGACGGTCAGTTATCCACCTTGGGTTGCTTGAATGACCAGAATACGGTCGTTTTCCTGAAGGTGATACGTTTCCCATTCGCTTTTTGGGACGACCCGGTCGTTTACGGCCACAGCAATCCCGCGCACCTGCCGGATTCCTTGCTGCTCCAGGGCCTCCTTTAGCGTAAGAGGGCCGCTAAACTCAATTTTTTTGTCGTTCAAAAAGACAGTCATCTTGTGCTCCTCCCTATTTCATATTTTGAATATAGTTTTTACAAATGACCGCAGCAACCCGGAATTGGGGCAGTCGAATCGCACACATTCGCTGTGGGAGAGGTGGAAAACGGGGGTGAGCGAAGACGAGCCCTGCTTTCTTTTGAAAAAATGGATTGACAACCTGAAGCGACTCAAAATGTTGCAATCCCTTCGGGTTTGAACGGCCGCGCGTGTGGACTCTGCAAGAAATGTTTGAGAACCCTGGCCGGTGTGGGGGGAATGAACGGAGAGAAATTCGGTGGGGCTGCGTGTTTTTCGGAGAAAAGCTGGACCCTATTTGGAGAAAATGAAAAATCATATTGCGGTTTGAGGGTGAAATCCTTTATTTAGTTACCGTCTGATGCTGTGATATCGGGATCAAACCGGGAGGCAGAACCATGGCTGGGCATCAGCAGCGGGTGTCACGCCGCGAATTTTTGAAGCGGAGCTCCGTTGTGGCTGCTGGACTTTCTTTTTCTTTCTGGCAGGGGTGCGGAACGGCAGCCGCGAAACCCAACATTGTGTTTATTCTGGCCGATGATCTCGGATATGCGGAGCTTGGCTGCTACGGTCAGGAAATCATTCAAACGCCTAACCTGGACCAGCTGGCGGCTGAAGGGATGCGTTTTACCCAGCACTATGCCGGAAGTCCCGTATGCGCACCTTCCCGCTGTTCATTGCTGACGGGAAAGCATACCGGGCACGCCTACATCCGTGCGAACGATGAAATGCCCGAACGGGGAGATGTGTGGCACGATCCGGCTCTCGAAGGACAGCGGCCCATTCCAGAAGGTATGGCCACTGTTGCCACCTACCTGAAGCAGGCCGGTTATGCCACCGCATGCATCGGGAAGTGGGGGCTGGGAGGACCAGGTTCTCCAGGGCATCCGAACCGGCATGGATTTGATCTGTTTTTTGGGTACCTCTGTCAGCGTCAGGCCCACAATCATTATCCTGATCATCTCTGGAGAAATGAAGAAAAAGTGGTACTGGAAGGTAATCCCTATTTTTTCCCGCATCAGAAATTTCCAAAAGACAAAGATCCCGATGATCCGGAAAACTACCGTGCCTACCGCGGTGAGCAGTACGCACCGGATTTGATGGCAGACGAGGCCATACGCTTTATTCGGGAAAACAGGAATCGCCCGTTCTTTCTGTATTTTGCCACAACACTTCCTCACCTGGCTCTACAGGCACCCGAAGAAGTAGTGGAACTCTACCGGGGAAAGTTTCCCGATACGCCGTATCTGGGGGACCGCGGCTATTTGCCCAACCGGACACCGCGAGCCACCTATGCCGCCATGATTACGCGGATGGATCAGCATGTGGGACGCATTGTACAGGAGATTGAACGGCTGGGGCTGTCAGAAAATACTCTCATCGTTTTTTCAAGCGACAACGGTACCACATACACGGGTGGAGTGGATTACCGGTTTTTCCGAAGCGTGGGGCCACTGCGAGGGCTTAAGGGTAGTCTGTATGAGGGTGGAATCCGCGTTCCTATGATTGCGCGATGGAAGGAGAAAATCCATCCCGGCACGGTTTCGGAGGAGCCCACAGCTTTCTGGGATTTTTTGCCCACTTTTTGTGAGCTGGCAGGTGTAACGCCACCCGCGGACACGGATGGCATCAGTCTCCTGCCCATTCTATTTGGTAAAAAAGAATACCGGCGCCACGAATATCTCTATTGGGAATTTCCATCCTATGGAGGACAGCAGGCGGTACGCATCGGTGACTGGAAAGGAGTCCGGCGCGGATTGAAGCGCAAAGATACCGACACCCGCATCCAGCTTTATAACCTGAAGGAAGATATCGGCGAAACCACCAACGTAGCGGAGCGCCATCCAGAAGTGGTGGCCCGGATCAAAGAGATTATGGTAAACGCCCGGGTGGAATCGGATTTGTTTCCCATGCCGGAAATTTACCAGCGGCCGTGGTAAAGAACGGGAACCCTTTGCCTGTTCGTTCACCGGCCCAGGATGACTGGATGTTAAGCTTGCGAAAAAATGAGGGGAGGACGGATGTTCTGCAACCGCATCTGGCCGATCAGGGTTTGTTCTGTGCTATTTTTTGTATTGCTGTTTTGGGGTGATACCATAGGCCAGCCTCGAGATTGGGAAAATCCTGCGGTGGTTGGCCGAAACCGGGAGCTACCCCATGCCACGCTTATGCCTTATCTTTCCTGGGAGAAAGCTGTGCGAGCGGAACGGTTTGCATCCTCCTGTTACCTTTCCCTCAACGGGATCTGGAAGTTCAAGTGGTCCAAAAATCCGGCCGAACGTCCGAAGGACTTTTTCCGTCCCGATTTTGATGCGACCCGCTGGGCAGATATTCGCGTCCCGGGGAACTGGCAGCTGCAGGGATACGGAAAACCCTATTATCTGAACCATCCGTATGTGTTTGAGAAAAACCCGCCCTATATTCAGAAGCATTACAACCCGGTGGGATCATACCGCCGTGAATTTCAAATTCCCGATTTCTGGGAAGGCCGCCAGGTTTTTCTGCATTTTGATGGGGTTGAGTCGGCCTTTTATGTGTGGATCAATGGCCACAGGGTAGGGTATTCGCAGGGAAGCCGCACGCCTGCAGAATTCAATATCACCCGTTACCTCCAGCCCGGCAAGAATCTTTTGGCGGTGGAAGTGTATCGCTGGTCCGATGGTTCTTACCTGGAATGTCAAGATTTCTGGCGGCTGAGCGGCATCTTCCGCAACGTTTATCTTTTTTCCACGCCTTCCGTTCACATCCGCGATTTTGAATTATCCTGCGATCTGGATGACGATTACCGCGATGCCCGTTTTGCTGTTACTGCATGGGTTCACAATTACGCGGATACCGCCGTCTGGAAACCAGCGGTTGAAGTACATTTACTGGACCAGGAAGGGAACCCGGTGGGGCCGTCACCATTTTTCCGAGAAGTGAGCCGATACATTGCTCCTGGAGGGGAAAGCGTGCTTTTTATGAAAGGTACGGTGGAGAATCCCAAAAAATGGTCCGCTGAAAAGCCCAATCTTTATACAGTTGTGCTGGTGCTGAAAGACCAGGAAGACCGGGTGCTGGAGTATTTGAGCAGCCGGTTTGGTTTCCGGGAGGTGGAAGTACGCAACCGGCAATTGCTGGTCAATGGCCAGCCAGTGCTGCTAAAAGGTGTGAATCGCCATGAACATGATCCTGACACTGGACACTATGTCACCGAAGAATCGATGCGCAAAGATATCATTCTGATGAAACAGCACAATATCAACGCCGTCCGCACATCGCACTACCCGGATGATCCGAGATGGTACGAGCTGTGCGACGAATACGGGCTCTACCTGATTGATGAGGCCAACATTGAATCTCATGGGATGGGCTACCGCCCGGATGTAACGCTGGCTAACCGTCCGGAGTGGAAAGAGGCGCACCTGGACCGGATTGTTCGCATGGTGGAGCGGGACAAAAATCATCCCAGTGTCATCATCTGGTCTTTAGGAAACGAGGCAGGGGATGGTACCAATTTTGAACAGGCCAGTTTGTGGCTGCACCGCCGCGATCCATCGCGTCCGGTCCATTACGAGCGGGCGCTGCTGCGGCCGCATGTGGATCTTTTCAGCCCAATGTATCCCTCGCCGGAATGGATCGAAAAATATGCACTCCGCAACCCGGAAAAACCGCTCATAATGTGTGAATATGCCCATGCAATGGGAAACTCCGTCGGAAACCTGCAGGATTACTGGAACATCATTGAAAAGTACGATGTGCTCCAGGGCGGATTTATCTGGGACTGGGTGGACCAAGGGATCCGCAAAACCACACCTGAGGGCCGCCAATTCTGGGCCTATGGCGGCGATTTTGGTGAGGAAAAATCGGACCGTAATTTTTGCATCAACGGGCTCGTCTATCCGGACCGCCGAATTTCGCCCAAGTTGCTGGAGGTGAAAAAAGTTTATCAGAATGTGGGATTTGAGGCGGTGGATCTGACAGAAGGCCGGGTCAGGGTCCGGAATAAATTTTTCTTTACAAATCTGGAGGATTTTTATCTCCGGTGGGCTGTATTGGAGGATGGGAAGATTATCCAAGAAGGTACGCTGGATTCCATTTCCGTTGAGCCTCAGGGTGAAGACGAGATCCGCATTCCGTTCCAGAAACCGCCTGTTAAGCCGGGGGCGGAATATTTTCTGAACCTTAGCTTCCACTTGCGCGAAAAGACCCTCTGGGCAGAGGAGGGGCACGAGATCGCCCGGGCCCAGTTCAAATTGCCCTATGGACAGCAGCCGGAACCTGTGGCGTGGTGGACGTTTCCTCCTGTGAAAGTNAAGGAAACTGCCGATTCGCTCTCCGTGTCTGGCCTAAATTTCAGCCTGAAGTGGCACAAGGCTACGGGGATTCTGGTTTCATTTCGCTATCAGGGACGGGAATATTTGTGGCAGGGTCCAGTTCCGAATTTCTGGCGGGCCCCTACAGATAACGATCTGGGAAACCGGATGCCCAAGCGGTGTGCAGTGTGGAAAGAAGCCAGCTACCAGCGGAAAGTAATGGAATTCAGGGCCGATAGAGTCCAAAAAGGAGTCGTACGGGTTGCCGTTCGGTACAGATTGGAGGCCGTGGGATCGGATCACACTGTGGAATATACAGTTTTGGGTAGCGGGGATGTGCTTGTGCGGAACCGGATCAAAATTGGAAAAAAAGATTTGCCCGAAATGATGCGCTTTGGCATGCGCATGCAGCTGGTACCCGGTCTGGAGAAGCTGATCTTTTACGGCCGCGGACCGCATGAGAATTACTGGGACCGGAATACGGGTGCTTTTGTGGGTTTTTATCAGAGTACGGTAACGGAGCAGTTTGAGCCGTACATAAGTCCGCAGGAAAACGGCTACAAGACAGATGTACGCTGGCTGGCCCTCATTGCAGATGACGGGAGCGGAATTCTGTTTCAGGGCCTTCCGCTTCTTTGTTTTTCCGCCCTTCACTATACCATGGAAGATCTGAGCCAGGAAATCCGCGGTTCGAAACATCCGACGGATCTTACATACCGTCCGTTCGTCGAACTGATGGTGGATTACCGACAGACAGGGGTTGGTGGGAACGATTCCTGGGGG